>JAUIEW010000041.1 GCA_030429365.1 Phycisphaerae bacterium | reverse complement strand
GACGCGTTCGAGGCGATAGGCGATGTTGTCGCCCCAGGCGTTTTTGATCAGCGAGTCGAGGCCGGTCGTTTGCAACTCGTCGGTCCAGTTCTCGACTGTCAAGTTGATCGTCTTGATCCAAACCGGAATGCGGTGTCCCCACCAGAGTTGGCGCGAGATGCACCAGTCGCGCTTCTCGCCGAGCCAATCGAGGTAGCTCTTGGCGTAACGCTGCGGGAAGAATTTGATGACGTCGTCGCGCACCACGTCGAGGGCGGCGTCGGCGAGTTCGCTCATCTTGAGGAACCACTGGTCGGAAAGGTAGGGCTCCACCGGCGACTTGCTGCGGTCGCTATGACCGAGGTCGATCACTTTGTCTTCCACGTGATCGAGCAGACCGGCTTCCTCCATGTCGGCGACGACATTCTTGCGAGCGTCGAACATGAGCTGGCCTTCGTACGGTCCGCCTTGCTCGTTGACGGTGCCGTCGGGATTCATCATGTTGATCATGGGCAGATCGTTGCGCAGTCCGACTTCGTAGTCGTTGTGATCGTGCGCGGGGGTGATCTTCACGCAGCCGGTTCCGAGCAGCGGATCGGCGTGTTGATCGGTGATGAGCGGGATTTCGCGATTGACCAGCGGCAGCATCAACATGCGACCGTCGTTGGCCATGTCGCGCAGCGTCACCAGGTCCGCGAGCTTCTTTTCGCGCCGCTTGGCCAACTGCTCCAATTGCTTTTCGATGGCGGGTTTTTCTTTGGAAGGCGCACTGGCGAGCTTTTCCTTTAACTCGGCTTCACTCTTGTCGATCGCGCCTTCGGGATCGGGCGAAACCGCGACAGCCACGTCGCCCAGCATGGTTTCGGGACGCGTGGTGGCGATGATCACGTGCGACGGTTCGCCGGGTTTGGCATCTTTGACCGGATACTTGAAGTGCCAGAAGCTGCCTTTGACTTCCTCGTGATAGACTTCGTCGTCGGCAACGGCCGTCTGCAGTTGCGTGTCCCAGTTGACGAGTCGCTTGCCGCGGAAGATGAGCCCGTCCTTGAACATTTTGAAGAACGTGTAGCGCACGGCTTTGGCGAGCCCGTCGTCGAGCGTGAAGCGTTTGCGCGACCAGTCGCATGAGCAGCCGATGAGCTTGAGCTGCGAGACGATGCGTTCTTCGTATTGGTCCTTCCACGCCCAAATGCGCTTGACGAGTTCTTCACGGCCAAGGTCGTGACGGGTCTTGCCTTCGTCGGTCTTGAGCCGTTTCTCGACGACAGCCTGCGTGGCGATTCCGGCATGATCGGTGCCGGGCAGCCAAAGGGTGTTGTCGCCCATCATGCGGTGCCAGCGGACAAGGATGTCCTGGATCGTGTTGTTCAGCGCATGTCCCAGATGGAGCGCGCCGGTCACGTTGGGCGGGGGAATAACGATCGTAAATCGCTTTGATGGGGGGCGATCATCGGGTGTGGATGAAAAGCACTCTGCATCCACCCACCGTTTGTACATTTCGCCCTCGACAGAGGCGGGATCGTAAACCTTCTCCAACTGCTCGATTTCAGACATGAAACATCATCCATTCGTAGGGTTTTGAAACGCAATCGATGCGTAAGCGTAGCCAATATGAAGGGAAAATCCATCCTTGCAGACATTCGTGGTCCTTTCGCTTGATTCGGCTACTTGAATTGCGGAACATAGGGGTCACATTGTTGATGGTGGGGCCAATCTTGGAGGTCGGGAAGCTACGGCGGAAAGGTATTCCTCGATGACCAACGATAGTCAGCAGATCATTCGTTGCCAGTGCAGCGCAAAACTCCGTGTGCCGGCAGCGGCGGTTGGTCGCAAGGTGGCATGCCCGAAGTGTGGGTTCAAGATTCTTGTTGGTGCACCAAGTGGCGCAGGATCAAAGCCGGTGGCGGCACCTACACCTGCACCTACACCTGCACCTGCACCTGCACCTGCTGCTGCGCCACCACCTCCTCCTCCATCAGACGAAGACAGCCTCCTGGACGATCTGCTGAGTTCAGAAACATCGTCTGAGACGGCCCAAGGCCCAGACCTGACCGCCCATCAGAAAACCTGCCCCAAGTGCAAATCCCAGATGACCAAGGACGCCAAGGTCTGCCTGACATGCGGGCATGATCCGGCGATTGTCGGGAACGAACCCGTCAAGAAAGCCAAGTCAGCAAGCAAAGTCGGCAGTCTTGCCAAGGGGGCAAGTCGGTTCGGAATTGGTTGTGCATTGAGTGCTGGCGGGGCGATGATTGGTGCGGGGGTTTGGTACGGCGTACTCATGTCCACGGGCTGGGAACACGGACTGATCGCATGGGGCGTTGGACTGCTTGCCGGTTTCGGTATGAGAATCGGATATGGACAAGAGAACATGCGCGGGGCGATGGTTGCAATGACCATGGCCCTCTTGGGAATTCTCGCGGCCAAGGGAATGGTATATAGCGAAGCCAAGGAAATCATCGGGCAGTTGCGACAGATGGGAGACACGTCGGTCAGCGAGGTCATCTGGCGGGAACAACTGCACTGTGAGTCCGAACATGACGCTCAGGGGCTTTCTCCGTGGGACGAGAATCGACCCGCGTGTGGCGATGTTGCGATGCTCGTAATGAGCATGAGTCCCGACGAAGTAGAAGCGAAACGTACTGAACTCGAACATTGGTACGAAACCGAACGATGGGAAGATGAAGCATACACAAAGAATCATCTCGCTTGTTTGTATGCGCAGGAGAATCCCTTGGTTCAAAATACGATGACCGCGATGGATGAATGGGAAGAAGGCGATTCGCTCGTCGCGCCCCAATGGCAACCTGTGTTTGACAAGGCAATGAGTCGGGTAGAGAAACTTCCGGCGGATCAGTGGGATGATGAAGCTCGGAGAATAGAGGACGAGTTCGTAGAAGACTTCAGGGAACAATTGAGACTCTTGAACCAGGAGATCGACGACGATATCAGCGGTCCATTTGGATCGAGCGAATTCACGTTCTTTTCCATGTTCGGTCCGATCGACCTTCTCTTCATTCTGCTGGCGCTGGGGACGGCGATTAAGCTTGGCGGTGGGCAGGAAGACTAGGGCAGATCGCGGTTGGTTGGCTTTTGGGAATTCACTGATTCGTCGCCTTGCCTAGTGCGGGGCGACGAATCTTTCTTTGATACCGAAGGCGTCGGCGTAGAATTCGGGTTTGCGTTGGTCCCAGATGTGCGTTTGCGGGAAGACCTCTTTATTTGCCGACATGCGCAGGTCGATCGTCGCGGTGATGATTCGCGATTGCCCCGGTTCGGTCTGGTCGATGATGTTGCCCGTCGGATCGACGAGGACTGCCGATGTCGCCGTTGCCGACGCCATAAAGATACAGTTCTCTGCCGCCCGCGTCCGCAGCAGCGGCAGGCTTACCTCGTCACCCACCACAAAGACAATCGCCGCACCATCGAGGGCCATGACCCGCACCGGCGCAAAAGACGACAGGTGTTCGGCTTCAATGCACCCGCACGCCCCAAAGGGCTCGATCATCAAACGCTCAACAAACGGAAACGCCACCAGCGTCATGCCCAACGCCCGACAGTAGATGTCCAGCCGGTCTGCCGTCTCCGGATCGGGTAGCGCCGATCCCACAACCTCGACACCGTCAGCCGCCAGTTCCTGAAGCGGGGACGTTTCCTCATCACCGGGTTTTGAAAAGACGGAGTCAGCCGGGGCCACCGCGATCTTAACTTCACCAAGGGCTTCACGATCCGGCACGACCGGTTCATAGGCTGAAAAGATGCGTCGCTTTGTCCATCGCGGTATGTCGATCGAGTGGGCATCTGTGAGCGTCACTTCCGCGGAGATGATTGCCGGCTCGTCGGTCGGGGCGGTTGCAATCCGCTCGCCATCTGCGGAGATGATCTGACTCATACCGCAGTAGGGGGTGTCGTTTTCGATTCCGCATTTGTTGGCGGCGACGACTGCGACGCCGCACTCAATCGCGCGACCTTGCGCCATGAAGTCGGCTTGGGCGTTGCGGTATGTATCGGGTTCCATCGCCGCGTTAACCCAGCAGGTTGGAATAACGATGAGTTGCGCGCCTTGATGGGCCAACCCCGTCGCGAGTTCCGGAGCGCGACCATCGGCACAGATAATCACGCCAATCTTGCCAAGCGGCGTGTCGATGGGTTTCAGCGCGTCGCCGGATTGAAAGTAGTCGTTGTCCTTGCCCCAGAGAAATGACTTGGCGTGTCGGCCACACTCTTTCCCTTTGGCGTTGATCACGACGGCGGCGTTTTGCAGTCGGTCGCCTTCGTCATCGATGAACCCACAGACGATCTGGATCTTGTGTTGTTTCGCGAGCGTGGAAAGTTTCTTGATGAATTCCTTGGAACTTAGAACCTTCGCCGAACGATACGCTTCCACGCTTTCGATCAGGTATGCCGGATAAGCGCATTCGGGCAGCACCACCATGTCGGCGTTATTCGCAGTTGCATTGGCGATGGCTTTCTCGATATCGGTGAGCGCGGCGTCGGCTTGTTCAAGTGGACGCGCAGCGAGTTGGACGGCTGCGACGGTGACGTCACTGCGTTTACCGGTTTTGGCGGTGGTTTTCGACTTCGACATGGTCGCGACATACTAGGTGGGGGCGGCTTGCTTTTCAATACCGGGAGGCGACTCTATAATTGGCGTGCCGAAAGGCAATTGACATGATAGATGGCGACGTTCGCATCGCCTTCGACGGACTTCCGCAAGATCAGACGACATGAGCAAGCGTGACAATTATGAGATTCTGGGCGTTGATCGAAAGGCGTCAGACGCCGAGATCAAGAAAGCCTATCGCAAGCTCGCCAAAGAATACCATCCCGACCGCAACAAAGGGGACGCGTCGGCCGAGGCCAAGTTCAAAGAGGTTCAGCACGCCTACTCCGTCTTGAGCGACAAACAAAAACGCGCCCAATACGATCAGTTCGGCGAGATCGGCGTCGGTGAATTCCACACCAATCCGACCGGCCAAAAGGTCTACACCTGGGGCACCGATGGTTCGCAGATCGATGCGGACGATCTCGACAGCCTCTTTGGCGCGTTTCGCTCTGGCGGGAGTCCGTTTGAAAGCATCTTCGGAGGTCGTCGAAGTCGGCAACAACCCCGGGCCCGTGCGGGTGCGGATATTCGCCGGACGATCAACCTGAGTTTCGAGCAAGCCGTCAAAGGCGCCGAGATTGAGGTGGACATGCAGATCCACGATGCCTCACCGGGTCGGCGCGAGACGCTCAAGGTGAAGGTGCCATCGGGCGTTGAAGATGGTCAGCAGATTCGCCTCAAGGGTCGCGGGGGGGCAGGCAGCAACGGTGGACCGCGCGGCGACCTGTTTTTCGTCTGCAATGTTCGCCCGCACCCGGTGTTTCGCCGCGTCGGGCGCGATGTCCATGCCGATGTGCACGTCAACATTGCACAAGCCGTGCTGGGGGCGAAGGTGGATGTGAGGACGCTTGATGGGGAAGTGACGTTGACCATTCCGGCTGGGACGTCGAGCGGTTCGAAGATGCGCCTGCGCGGACGCGGTGTGCCCGCCAGCAGTGCCCAACCCGCTGGAGACCTGATCGCCAACATTCAAATCGACGTGCCAGCCGCTCCGACCGAAGAGCAAAAGGAACTGATGCGTCAATTCGCTGCAACCCTCTCCAACCAGAAAGTCGAACAGAAATCGTGATGGTCGGCCGCACGCTCTTGTCCATGTGCGTTGCGTGCGCGGCGCTGTTGCATCCGGTGGCTGTGCTTGCGCAGAGTGCGTCCAAAACCGCGACGGGTGAGAATCGACCCGTGGCCGGTTATGCCATGTTGATGATGATCCTGCTCTTGCTGATCGTCATCATGGTGTTCGGCTGGTTTTTGATGCGGTCGCTCCAGCGTTCCCGTCAGCGGTTGGGCCGTCAACAAAGCAAAGCCACCGACGCGACCGACGTGTGGGCGATGCACAAACTGCCCGGCGAAGACGATGTCGATGACGAATTCGGCGACGGTGACGACGATGACGACTGATGCAAATTGCAAAGTCGGGGTTGCCCTTGTGACGGGGGCTGCGGTCCGCGTCGGTCGGGCGATCGCGGTCGAGTTAGCCGGCGCCGGTTACGACGTTGCCATCCACTATCGCAATTCAAAAGAGCAAGCCGACGAAACCAAAGCCCTCGTGGAATCAAATGGGCGGAGCTGCGTGGCGCTGCACGGTGACCTGCTCGATGAAAAGATGCCCGAGAGGCTGATCGACGGTGTGAAGCAATCGTTGGGTCGCCTCGACCTGCTCGTCAACAACGCTTCCCTCTTTGAACCCGACCCGGATGATGCGTTCGACCAACAGCATTGGCGGAAGATGATGCAGGTCAACGCCATTGCGCCGGCTTGTCTGATCGAAGCCGCAACGCCAATGCTTGAGCAATCCCAATCCGGGCAGGTCATCAACCTCTGTGACATTTCGGCGGAGCGACCCTGGCCAACCTATCGCGCGTACTGCGCATCGAAAGCCGCTCTCGCCAACCTTACACTCTCATATGCAAGGCGGCTGGCTCCGGGCATTCGGGTCAACGGCGTCGCACCGGGCATTGCGATCTTCCCCGACAGCTACGACGAAGCCACCCGCCAGCGACTCATCGCCAAAGTGCCGCTGGGGCGCGAAGGGACGGTCGACGACATCGCCCGGACCGTGCGGTTTCTCGCGTTGCACGGCAGTTACATCACCGGTCAGATCATCCGCGTCGACGGCGGACGAAGCATCGTTTAAGCCCATCGCGCTCGATTGCCCGTGATGCGGTTGCGTGTTAGGATTCACGCGCGCATCAGCCCAATACACATATTCGCGGGTGCGCACCAGGGTTGTCCCGCCCGTCGCGTGAGCTTACCCGGCGTATTTTCCAAGAATTCAACGACCACGATGGAGCTGTGTTGGCTGTGGAGAACGAAAACAAATTCGTCCAGGAACGTCGGGCCAAGGTGGCGAAAATTCGCGAGCTTGAAGTCGATCCCTATGGCGGTCGATTCCCCGACGTTGAGCACGTCTCCGACGTCAGGTCGCGGGCTGAAGACCTCGCTCTCGAAAGCGGTGAGTCGAAAGAAGACGAAACCGCGCGGGTGGCTGGTCGCATCGTCCTCCAGCGGGTCATGGGCAACCTCGTGTTCCTGACAATTCGCGATGGCAGCGGTGACATTCAGGTGGCGCTGTCGAAGAAGGCGGTCAAGGACCAGTGGCCGGTGATCAAAACGTTCGATCTCGGCGACATCATCGGGATGGATGGGTATCTCGGTAAGACCAAGACCGGTGAAATCACCGTCTGGGGCAGCAGTGTTGTGCTCCTGTGCAAGGCGCTGCATCCACCGCCCGAAAAATGGCACGGTCTGACCGATGTCGAGATGCGCTATCGCCAGCGGTACGTCGATCTGTTTACCAATCCCGACGTTCGCGAGGTGTTCAAAGCCCGCAGCAAGATCATCCAATCGGTCCGCGATTATCTGGTGGGGTTGGAATACCTCGAAGTCGAAACACCGGTGTTGCAACCGATTTACGGTGGGGCAGCCGCTCGACCGTTCACGACCCACCACAACACGCTCGACCTGGAGTTGTTCCTGCGGATCAGCCCGGAGCTTTATTTGAAGCGTTTGCTCGTCGGCGGGATGGAGCGCGTGTTTGAGTTTTCGCGCAACTTCCGCAACGAAGGCATCAGCACGCAGCACAATCCGGAGTTTACCCTGCTTGAATTGTACGAAGCGTATGGCGATTACTTCGTGATGATGCAGCGCGTCGAAGAGATGGTGGCCGCAGCGATTGAAGACCTGGACGATCAATTCACCCGCACGTTCCGCGACGTTGAACTCGATTTCAGCCTTCCGTGGAATCGTCAAAAATATTTGGACCTGCTCCGCGAACATGCGGGTGTATCGATGGATGATATGGCCGGCGTGCGTGCCAAAGCGGCAGAGCTCGGCATCAAGCACGAAGGCAAGGACGACGCCATCGTCGTCAACGACGTTTTCGAAGAGACCGTTGAACCGCATCTCGTTCAACCCACGTTTGTCTACGACTATCCAGCCGCTCTGTGTCCGCTGACCCGGCGCCATCCGGACGACCCGAATATCGCGCTGCGATTTGAGGCGTACGTCGCGGGGATGGAGCTGGGCAACGCGTACACCGAGCTTAACGATCCCGATGTGCAGTACGCCAATTTGAAGCAGCAGCTATCCGGTCAGGATGAAACGATGGCTGTGATGGACGACGATTTCGTGCTGGCATTGCAGTACGGAATGCCGCCTGCGGGTGGATTGGGCGTGGGAATCGATCGGTTGGTAATGCTTTTGACGGACAGTTCGAGCATCCGCGACGTAATCCTGTTCCCATTGCAGCGGCGAGCGGTTCAGCACGCGGAACCCAAAGCTGCGGATGACGGATCAAACGAAACGGCGGCGATCAAGGAAGACTAAGGTGACGCACGCGTGTGGTGTCACCATGTGGCACCACAACCTGCCCATCAGCCCTCACGAGACGGACACTCATGTACAAGCTTTTTCTGACCTTCCGATATTTGATCAGCAAGTGGGTGGCGGTCTTTTCGATCCTGAGCGTGTGGCTATGCGTGGCGATGGTGCTGATTGTTTTCAGCGTCATGGATGGATTTCTGGATAACATCAAGCAGCATTCGCGCGGTTTGCTTGGCGACATCATCATCGACAACTCGACGCTTCAGGGGTTCCCCTATTACGAAGAATTCTCCGCGTACCTCAAAGACCGCTTGCCCGACGAAATCGATGTCGTCACACCGGTGATCTACAGCTATGGCATTTTGCGCGAGCCGGAGAGCAGCTTTACCAAACCGGTGCGCATCGTTGCGATCGATTTCGATTCGTATTGCGCGGTCAACAACTTTCGCGAAAGCCTTTATTACGATCGATACTATCCCGATACCACATCGCTCGGGCTCGTTCAAAAACCAGTGGCTGGCATCGATATGAAGGGCAATTCAATTCTGCCTGAACGGTTGGAAGCCGCCCATCGCGAGTACCTCAAGAATCGCGTTGAAGAAGAAGTTGATCACACGGATATTGCCGAACCGAACTATCGGTCGCCACATGGTGTCGGTGGTTTTGAACAGCACTTCGGACTGCCCGGATACGAAGGGAATCCGCTGCCGGGGATCATCATTGGTACTGATGTCGTTTTCAGCCGCGACAGGAAGGGCGTCTACAACCGCAGCATTCTCGATCGCGGTGCTGAAATTGTCCTGACGATTCTGCCGCTCACGTCGCGCGGGACCATCGCCGAAAACCCCATCCCCGTCGCGATGCGAAACATCGACGATTCGCGAACCAAGGTCTACGAAATCGACAAAATCTGCGTGTACGTGGATTTCAAACTGTTTCAGGAATACCTGAGCATGGGGGCGCTCGAACGCGTCGACGGTTCGTTCACCGAACCGCGGGCTTCGCAACTTCTCGTCAGCCTGAAAGACGGGAAGGACTACAACAAAGCACTGCCCAAAATCGAAGAGGTCTGGAACGATTTTCTGGGAACGTTGGCTGGTAACGTCACGCGATACGAAGCCGACCTGCTTAGCAGTGTGGGCGTGGATACATGGGAAACTCGGCAGCAGGCGTTCATCCAAGCCGTCGAGAAAGAAAAGGTTCTCGTCACGATTCTCTTCGGAATCATCAGCGTGGTCGCGATCGTCTTAATCGGTGTGGTTTTCTACATGATCGTGCTGCAAAAGACCCGCGACATCGGCATCATCAAGAGCCTGGGAGCGACGTCGGCGGGCGTGGCGATGATCTTCATCATGTACGGTGCGATCATCGGGGTGATTGGCGGCATCCTCGGTATTTTGACCGGGACGACGGTGGTTGCGAACATCAACGAGATACAGGCATGGTTGGCCTCGTGGAACCCGAAGCTGCAAGTCTGGTCACCGGAAGTGTATACGTTTGATCGCATTCCGAGCGTCGTGAAACCGTTGGTCCTGGTCGCAGTGTTTGGGATGGCCGTGCTGACGTCGACGCTCGGGGCGCTGGTGCCCGCGTTAAAAGCTGCATGGGTTTGGCCGGTCAAGACGCTGCGCTACGAATAGCATTCTCAAGACAGATTGGAGCGACCAAATTGGTCCTGGCACGTGCAACCAAACTTCACAAGACGTATTCCCTTGGCAAAACCAAGGTGAGCGTCCTGCGCGGTGTGAATCTCGAAGTCCACGAAGGAGAGATGCTGGCCATCACCGGTGCCAGCGGTTGCGGAAAAAGCACGTTGCTGCACATTTTGGGTGCTCTCGACAAACCCGACCAGGGGACGGTTTCGTTGGGGGGCGAAGATCTATTCGCGGCTGGCACCTGGCGGCGCGACGCCATTCGTAACAAAGACGTCGGGTTCGTCTTCCAGTTCTATCATTTGCTTCCGGAATTCAACGTTCTGGAAAACGTGTTGATGCCTCGAATGGTCGGCACACCAACGTTGAACTGGTTGTCATCGAGTCGCGAGGCAAAGTCCAAAGCCACGGAGATTCTTGAAACCGTGGGGCTCAAGGATCGCATGAAGCACCGCCCGAAGGAGCTCTCCGGGGGCGAGCGCCAACGGGTGGCGATTGCCCGTGCGATTGTGAATGAGCCGCGATTTTTGCTTGCCGACGAGCCAACGGGTAATCTGGACGCTAAAATGGGCAAGGGAATCATGGAGTGCCTGCGCGGGCTGAACCGCAACGGGCAGACCATTGTTCTCGTCACGCACGATCCGCATATCGCCAACCAAGCTGATCGACAGGTGCGGCTTGTTGACGGTCGAATCGAAGCTTGACTCTGTCGATAACAAGTCTGTCGATAACACGTTGGGCGTCCACTCGAATTCAGGAGGTAGACCGATGAGCAACACTGAGGCACAAGAAACGCAGAAAGCCGACCTGAACTGGTCCGAGCTCATCTTTGGGTACACCAAAACGGACTGCAACATTCGCTACACTTTCAGCAATGGTCAGTGGGATGACGGCGTCTTGACTGAAGACGAGAACATCCCGATCCACATGGCCTCCACCTGTCTGCATTACGGGCAGGAATGCTTTGAAGGGCTTAAGGCTTTTGAAACCAAGAGCGGTGATGTCGTTGTCTTCCGCGCGGACGAAAATGCGAAGCGCATGGACTACACCGCCCGCAAAATTCTCATGGCGCCTCCGCCCATCGATATGTTTATCGAGGCGGTGGAGCGGGTGGTTCAGGCCAACCGCCGGTTTGTGCCACCTTATGGCACTGGCGCGTCGCTTTATATTCGACCGCTCCTGATTGGCGTGGGCCCGCGCGTGGGCGTGAAGCCTTCCGACGATTACATGCTGATGATCTTCGTGACGCCAGTCGGTCCGTACTTCAAGAACGGATTCAAACCGGTCAAGATGATCGTTGAAGAGAAGGTTGACCGCGCGGCGCCGCTGGGTGTGGGTGATGCCAAGGTCGGCGGTAACTATGCAGCCAGTCTTCGGGCAGGGGCAGCCGCCCGCGAGAAGGGTTACGCCGATGTGGTGTACCTCGACGCCAAAGAGCGCAAGTACATCGACGAATCTGGTCCGGCGAATTTCTTCGCGATCACCAAGGACGGCCAATACATCACCCCCAAGAGCGATTCGATTCTCCCCTCGATCACCAACAAGTCGCTGATCACGTTGGCCGAGGAGATGGGACTGCGCCCCGAACGCCGACCGATCGACATCGAAGAAATCTTCGATTTCGCAGAAGCCGGCTGCTGCGGGACAGCCGCAGTCATCACCCCGATTGGATCGATTCGATTCCGCGAGCGCGAGGTGGTCTATTCAGCCGACGGCGAACCGGGCCCGATTTCGACCAAGCTCTACAACAAGCTTCGGGCGATTCAACTCGGCGAGGAACCGGACACGCACGGCTGGCTACGCACCATCGAAGGCTGACCGGTTAATTCGAATCCCGGTAAATCTGCATTCACTACTGCGTCCCTGGGCGGTTGCCTCGGGGCGTCAAGTGTCGTTGAACTCTGATCTTCACTGTCACCTGAGTTCTGCCGATATGCCAATCGCCGTAAGGACTTGCGGGGATTTGGGATGGATCGGTGGCTTGTATTCGGGATGTTGATCGCGGGCGGTTTTGGTGCGCTGACATTTCTGCGCATCGTCGGGCATGAGATTGTCATTCAGAATCGTGAAATTGAAGCCAACGCCAAGTCGGCCAGGGAAAGATTGAAGAGGCGGCGAGAGGCCGAGGAGCATGAGCGCATCGAAGACGCGCTCATGTCAAAGCGAGATGAGAAGCAGAATGGCAAGCCCGGCGCTGCGCCGTCGGCACATTCGACCGGGGCATAACGGCGACAGGAATGCCCCTGGCAGTGCAATTCGGTTGACTTGACACCACCCCACCCCTAGATTGAAGCGTCGCAAAAGCGCGATCGCGCCGATTCTCCATTCCTAATTCTTGGCGCATTACCCGCATTTGCGACTAAGGTTCATGTGATGGCATGACCGATCCAATGGATGCATAGAATGCATCCCGATCGGGATCGAATCTTTCGTTTGCGAGGCGTATCGATGAAAACCAAGACATCCCGGTTGGCGAAAACTCAGGCCATTGCGAACCTGACGGGCGGGTTGATCATTGCCGTCGGATTGGTTCCGATCATTGCGGGTATCGTGCGCTCGGAAGGGATGGAGCGGTTCTGGATGGTCTTGGGGGGATCGATCGTCGCCCTCATCGGCGTGCTCACGATTGTGCTCGTCGCCCTTCAACTCAAGATCGAATCCAATTCGTTTCGACTTTACGGCCAACTCCGTGATATGCACGAGTTGAGTCTCAAGCAGAGCGCATTGCTTGCGAGGATTGCGGAGAACAGCGCGCTTTCGGATGCGGCCCGTTCGCTCTCGAACCGCGAAATGGAAATTGACCGTTTGCGCGAAACGATCCGAACGGTTATCCGCACGGAATCTTGGGACGCGGGCATTCGTCTAGTTGATGAGATGGAAAGCCGTTTTGGTTTTACCGACGAAGCTGCAGTCCTTCGTTCAGAGATCGAAGAAGCACGCCATACCGCGATGCGCACGAAGTTTGAGCAGGCGTCGCAGATGATCGAACACCTGTTCAAGACTTACGACTGGGAGCGGGCGGAGAAAGAGATCGAACGTCTTCACCATGCGCTTCCTGACGAACCGAGAGTCGGCAAGCTTCGCGTTGCACTGGGCGAACGCAAGGCAAAACGCAAACAGGAATTGCTCACTGTTTGGAAGAATGCGTGTGGTCGCGACGACGTGGACGAAGCCATCGGTGTCCTTCGTGAGCTTGATGTGTATCTGACGCGGGAAGAAGCCCGCGAACTCGAAGAGACCGCTCGCAGTGTGTTCAAAGCCAAGTTGCTGCAACTGGGCACGCAGTTTCAGTTTGCGGTCAACGAACACCGGTGGCGCGACGCCCTTGAAATCGGCGTTCAGATCACCGAGGAATTCCCCAACTCAAGGATGTCGAAAGAAGTGGCCGAGGCGATGGACGGATTGCGATCGCGCGCGGGTGCCAAAGATGTCGACGTGACGTTCACCAAACACACAGCCGAAACCTAACCGTTTGACGCCACTGCAAACGCTGCAGGCGATCTCAACTCTTTCGCTTGCAAACTGACCCCACCACTTAGTCCCATCCCCCAGGCGCATGCAGGTTCGACTCGATCTCTGCGCGTACGTTTGTTGTCATGTCGTCGTGAACCGATTCAGTCACATTGAACCACGGTGGTTCTGCAGCATTTGCCTCACGGTAGGTGTCGGCGTCGGGCTGTCCGTCTCTAGGCAGCGCGCTGATACGTCGATAATCAGAGGGCAAACCCGGCTTATTTTATGGGTTGTATTTGAGGACGTCTTGGATGCTTCGTCGCGTTTCGAGACGGCCGATTCGGGCTGGCAAAACGGCTTACGACTGAATACATGTCTGAAGAGAATACGTCATCTGCAGATTGCACCCTCTGCCATAAGCTGAGTTGGTGGCGGCGGGCCATTCGTCCCGGCCTGCAGCTGAAGTTCACATGCCTCGTTGTCGGGCTTGCGCTGGCGGTCGGAATGGTTGTCGGAAGCGTCACTGCCGATCATGCATCGCTGATTGTGCGGCGAATTCAGACGGATCATTGCCGGCAGGAGGCAGCCCTTCTCGCTTATAAAGCTTCGGACGAGTACGACCTTGGCGCGGAATCGCTGCGTGCATTGGCGTCTCGTTTTATGAAGTCCAAGTCGCTCCTGTTTGTCTCGTTCATGGATGCGCAAGGACGGCGTATCACCTCGGTTGAAAGCCAAAAGCACGAACATCAGCACGCCGTCACCGAAGGCGTGACGCCGGGAACGACCATCGGGCAACCGATCCGAATGACGATGGCGGATGTCGAGGAGGATTATCTTGACGTCACGTTTCCGATTCAAAGCGCGACTTGGGATGAAGGTGATCGCGATGCCAGCAATTCGGAGACCGCTGGCCAATTGATCGGCTACGTCCGCATCGGCTACTCGTTGGAGCAGACGTTGGCAGAAGTCAAAGCCGCGTCTGAACTGCTCAGTGGAATCGCCATCCTGATTGTCTGCCTGACGGTCCCCTTGGCCTACTTGCTTGTGCTTCGACTGTTGCGACCTTTGGCTGCGTTGACTCGGTCGATTTCCATGTTTGCCGATGGCAACCTCGACGCACGTTGCCATGCCGGTGGGGGCGATGAAATCGGTGAACTGGCAGGTGCGTACAACGAGATGGCTGACCGGCTCCAGCAAAAGCACCTGGAAATCACGGAACTCAATTCATACTTGGAGCAGCGCGTCCAGGAACGAACACGACAACTTCAGGAACTCGCGTCGCGCGATCCACTCACCGGTCTTTACAATCGCCGTCACTTCAACGAAGTGCTCGCCCGACGATTCTCTGAGTCGAAACGCTATGGATCATCGCTCGCGTGCGTCATGATCGATCTCGACAAGTTCAAGGCCGTCAATGATACGTTCGGTCATCAACGAGGCGATGAAATCCTCAAGTTGGCCGCAACCACAATTGAGCAGGAGTTGCGCTCATCCGATGTGGCGGCGCGGTTTGGGGGCGATGAATTCGTCGTGCTGATGCCGCAGGCAGAATCTCAACAGGCCAAGGGGTTCGCCCGGCGAATCGGGCAACGGTTTGCGGATATGATTGCGATTCAATACCCCGATTGTCCGGTTGGGTTCAGCGTGGGGTATGCGAGCCTTTCAGATCTCAGCTCAGACGATCCTGATGAGCTTGTCCGGTTGGCGGACCTCAGTCTTTATGAGGCCAAACGTGACGACAAAAAAACCGCCCCCCAGGGCGCCCATCCAGCCGCCTGACCGCGCGGACGTTCCCTTTACCGAATTCGCCACAAATATGCGGATATTCGCGTCAAAATCGCGAATATGCCGGTATACAATGGGCGAGGCTTTCTAATCGCCCGTTGCGCGTATGTGGGTTAAACTCTCATTGGAATCGGCTCGATTTGCGGTGGGCCGACCACTGATCCTTGGAGGATTTCATGTTCGCCACGATTGGTAAATATGTCGGCGGGAAAGTGCTCACTGCGATTCTCATCGTGGCGAGTGCGGCCAGCGGATTCTGGTTCTACAAACACCCCGAGCAACTCGAGACGATCTGGTCGGTGCTCAAAGGAGTCTTGGTCTGGATGGGGTTGGTGTTGGTATTGCCATGGACCGCATTCTTCGCGACCGGTCGGGTGGTGAAACAGGATTCAAATGTCGCAGCCGGTCTGCTGTTGTTGGGACTTGTCGCGATTGACGTGTTGTTTGCGATGTACCTTGCAAACTGGAGTGTGAGTGGTGCGCTGACCTGGATGGTACTGCTCCTTGGATTCCTATGTGCGGCGGTCTATAATTTTGTAGTTTGTGACTATCAGGCCTCGTACTTCGAGGATCAGCTGTAAACTCGTTTCGGTTGACCCGCAGTGATTGAATTGTGTTTCGTGATGGCGTGTGAGTGACTTGTTTGATCGAGTTGATCGCCAGAAAAACTCGGTTGGCTAACAAGAAGAGGTGGCCGTGAATCTCCCCAAACCAAACGATCGAATCAACAACTACCTGCTTGAAGAAGTCGTCGGTCATGGCAGCTTCGGACAAGTCTGGCGTGCGCGTCACCACGTGCTCGATCAGGTGGTGGCCATCAAGATTCTGACCGACCCGCAGTACGTGCGAAACTTTCGTCAGGAAGGCGTGGTGGTGCATGGCCTGCGCCATCCCAACATCGTACGGGCGATGGACATCGATCCGTTCGCCGATCCGCCTTACATGATCATGGAATACGTCGATGGTCCGTCTCTGCGCATGGTCATCGACAACCATCCTGACGGCCTGCCGATTGTCGCGGTGCAGAGCATCATGCGCGGCGTTCTCGAAGGCCTGCAAGCCGCCCATGATGCAGGACTGGTTCATCGCGATGTGAAGCCAGCCAATATTCTGCTGCGCATGGTGGGCGACGACATCAACAACATTCAATCCGGTGACGTGAAGCTCACTGATTTCGGACTCGGGCGCGCGACCGGTGTCACCACCGCATCGTTGGTTCAATCGGGCAGCCTTGTGACCGATGAGGGCAAGAGCATCGCTGGAACCCTGGTGTACATGTCACCAGAACAGCGGGCCGGTGACGAATTGGACGGGCGTAGCGATCTGTATAGCTGCGCGGTGGTCCTGTATGAATTGCTGACGGGGTCGAGACCGGCAGGCAGCGATCTGCCAAGCATGGATCGACCCGACATACCGCGATTCCTGGACGACGTATTTCGCAAGAGCTACACGCGCTTGCAAGGGCGCTACGATTCAGCGACGGCAATGTTGGCTGCCATCACGCGCAACCACAGTGGCATGTCGAATGATCGACCAACCCACACCACGCCGGCAGCCCGCAAGATTGGTGGCGCACCCGTGTCGCTCGATGCGCGACAGATGTACGGTGCCGCCAAGTGCCCGAAGTGCTCCAATCCTGTCGAGGCGCATGACAATTTCTGTATCTTGTGCGGTGCGCAAGTTGTCGCCAATGTGCCCAAGTGCCCCAGTTGCGATGCCTATGTGGATGGCAAGGATCGCTTCTGCATCTTTTGCGGGTTGGAGTTGCCGCAATCGAGTCGAGCGTAGGGAGGGGCAGGCATGTTTGGAGGAGCCTTAACAGGTGGAATTGGGGTCGGATTTCTGTTCGTGATCTTGTTTGGTGCCTTCGTGGCACTATTCAGCGTTGCGGCGATCTGCTTTGCGGCAGTACGGCTTGTATTTGTGATTCCGGCAAAGCTGCTCGGGCTCGTATTTGGCACGCATCGCCCCTATGTTGAAAAACGACCGCGGATCGGTCCAAAGCGTCGCACATCGCCCCATCAGCAGCAGGCCAGTGCGCGTGGCGAGCGGAGAGAATGCACGAATCGCCAGTGCGGATATGCGAATCGCCCAAACGCGGTATACTGTGCCCGTTGTGGTCGGCAGTTGCGCAATCGGATGGGCGCGATCGTCGCCTGATCCCGATCGTGCGGCCGTGTGCCGGAAGTCTTGTGGAATCGAGTAGGAACGGGACCTGTTGATGGCCAAGTTGACCGATGCAGCGGCTGATGCGTTAAAGGTTGAGAATCAGTTTCTCTCCGGCGTGACCGCCAACATCGAAGAAGCCAAGTCCCGCTATCTGCGTGGAAGCAGTTGGCAGACTGTCGAGAAGGATGACAGCGATGCCCTGCGGGCGCAGATGGCGTCCAAGCGCATGTACGACCGGACGCTGCTCAAGCAGTTGCCAAAAAACCGCATCGTCAGCGTCAATGGTTACGAAAAGCGTTTCGTCTTCTGGAAGCGGCAAACAGGTTCCGCGATTGCCTCGGTCATCTCGCGATTCGACGATTTGCTTGAAGAAGGCGGGCCGTCAACACCGATCTCACTCAATGAGTTGACTGATCATCTTCGCGAAATTGCTCCGGACCCGAAGGTGCGAGCCGTCGTTGGCGTGTGTGCGACCAGTGGATTCACCGAAGAAGCGCGAAACGCCCGCCACGAATATCCGAATATGGATGTGGTTCTGATTGAACCGCTTCCCGGCGGCGGCTGGAAGGTCACCGCCGATGAGAATGTGCCCAAGTTTGTTGTGGAGATGTTTGATCCCGAGGACATCGATCAGAAACTGGATCGGGTCAAACGCGAAGTGGATCGTTGTGGGACCGATTTATTGACCGGCGGGCTGGCATCGGATCGAATTGCCCAGGATGTGGGGCTGCCGATCGAGGTGGTCAATCGTGCGTTGGATCGCATCGCCAAGAGCGACCCGGAACTGCGGGTGTCCAAGACCAAAGAAGGCCGGCTGTTGTATCGCGGTGCGGCTGTCGTCACCACGGAGAAAACGTCGATGAGTTTTGTGGACCGTATCAAAGACATGTTTTCCAAGGAGGGGGACGAGGTCGCGAAGATCAACATGCTGTCGGAAAGGCGGGCTGCCCTCGCCCAGCGACGCAACCGCCTCTACGAAGAGATCGCCAGCCTCGAAGAAAAAGAAGCGGAACTTCTCAAGCAGGGTCGCGAGAACAAGTCAGCCGTCGTGCGCCGCAGGCTCGTCGCCCAGATTTCGCAGTTGCGCAAAGACATCGCCCGTCAGAACACGACGGCCAACATGCTCAACCAGCAAATCAACATCATCAGCACCGACGTGCACAACCTCACGTTGATTCAGCAGGGAGAAGCCGCGTCGCTACCCGATACACAGGAGTTGACGGAAAACGCCGTCCGCGCCGAAGAGATGCTCGAAACGCTCAAAGCCGACTCCGACCTGGTGTCGAGTCTGGAAACAGGCGTCGGTGAAGCGCTGATGGGTGGCGAAGAAGCCGACATCCTCGCGGAGTTCGATGAACCGATCGCAGCGGAGCAGGCGACGCCGAGTGAAGCATCCAAGCAGACTTCCAAGCCGGCATCTGCCGACGCGTCGTTTGCGATGTTTGATGACGAACCCGAAGCGCCCAAGACCGAAGAGCGCAAACCCGCCGATCCGGAGGCCAGTTAACGCATGTCTTTGATGGATTGGTTGGTCAAGCGCAAGAAGCCGCTCTCGAAGATGACCCGCGCGGAGTTGCGGCGTCAGGAACTTCTGCTGGAAAAGGATCGCACGCAACTGGTCAACAAGACCATGAAGCTCGCCCGGCAGAAGCAGGAGCTTTTCGAAAAGGGCGCGAAAGAAAAAGTTCCGGAAGTCCGGAGGATGATGGCCCAGGAATTTGAACTCAAGACGTCGGAGCAGTTGATGCTCTCGCGTCAGCTCAACATCCGCAGCAAAGAGATGATGACCGTCTCGCGTCTGCGGATGATGCGCGAAAACGCCGACCGGGCAGCGAGCGCCGGCAGCAATCTCGGGTTGATCAGCGAGAAGGACATCTTGCGTTTGGGCAAGATGATCGAGAACGATTCGGTCAAGACCGAGCTATATCAGGAGCGACTTGACGAAGTGCTCAAGCTTGGTCGCGAGGTGGACGAAGGCTCTGCCGCGCTGTCCGATGCCGGCCAAACGGTTCTGGATGTGTGGGACCAGATGGATCGCGGGGCGATTGAAGATTCGACCGAGGCGTTTGACGAAGCCGACCGCCGCGTCCGCGAACAGCAGAACGCCGCGTCAGAATAAACCCGTTGATATTCGGACAGGTTGTAGGGTGGGCCATGCCCACCGCTGTTTGAAAATCAACGACATGGTGGGCACGGCCCACCCTACGGGGCTTTGGGTTTTAGCGTAAGTCCTGTCGTTTTGATTCTGAATCCTAGTGTGGGTGGAACCAGTGGCACTATTCAAATCCAACGAAGAGCGGCGTATCGAGCGCGACATTAAGATTCGCCAGGGCATCCGGCGCATCGAAAAAGCGATTCGCGAACAAGGCAAGTTCACCGACGAGTTCGTCCAGAACGCCCGCCGCGCCAAGGAAATCGGCGACACCGCGCAATATCAGTTCATCCGCAACACGCTCAAGAAAACCGCAGCGATGAAGCGCGTGCTCGAACGCCAACTGCTCAGCGTTAAAAACGCGATGGTCATCAAAAAGCAGGCTGAAGCGTCGGCTGACTTCGCCGGTGCGATGGGCATGATGGCCGGCGAAATCGGCAAACTCTTTGGCGAAACCGATCTGGTCAAAACGCAAGCCGATTGGGAAAAAGCGATGGTCCAGTCGCAGACGATGGAAGAGCGCATGGGCATGTTCCTCGACACGATCGAAGACGTCGCCGCACAGGATGTCGAAATGTCGTCGGCTGACTCCATCAGCGACGAAGAGATTGACCGCTTAATCGAAGCCGAAAGCGAAGCCGAGCATCAAAAGGAAATGGGCAAGCTCGCCGGACTTCGCGCCGAAATCGACGCCCTCAAAGGCAAGAGCGAAAAGCAGAAATAGCGACACACCATGGGCGTTTCCTACTCCACATTTGAAAGGCTCAAGAGCAAAGGCGTCACCGCGTATAAGAAAGGTGACTACGCCGCTGCCGGCACGTTCCTGACCGAAGCGGCTGGCTGCATGGTCGAACTCGCCGAATCCAGCGACACGCCCGAACTGCGCCGCCAACGCGAAGAAGTCGCCGCAGAGCTGATCGATTTAGCCAAAGACTGCAAGCGGTTTGAAGCCAACCCCGAAGGCGGACGCTTCCGTCAGCGTGCCAAGGAAGATGAAGAGAGCGGGGCGGCTGCCTCTGATTGGATCGTTGAGGACAAACCGGACATCGGTTTCGACGACATCGCCGGGCTCGAGGACATCAAGCAGGAAATCCGCCTGAAGATGATCTACCCGTTCAGCCATCCGGAGTTGGCTGCGAAGTATGGCATCAACATCGGCGGTGGTGTGTTGCTCTACGGACCGCCCGGAACCGGTAAGACGATGATGGCCAAAGCCATCGCCCACGAAATCGACTCGACGTTTTTCGTCATCAGCCCCGCGCAGATTCTTTCGAAGTGGGTTGGGGAAGCCGAGCAAAACGTCCGCAAACTTTTTGAAGCGGCGAAGCAGCACAAACGCTCGGTGATTTTCATCGACGAGATCGAAGCACTGGTCCCGCGTCGCAAGTCCGAAGGTTCGACGGTGATGGCCCGGGTGGTTCCGCAGATTCTGCAGGAGCTTGAAGGGTTCGATCGCAAGGGTGAACGGGCGCTGCTTTTTGTCGGTGCGACGAACAAGCCCTGGATGCTCGACGAGGCGATGTTACGCCCCGGGCGCTTCGACACGCAGGTGTACGTCGGTCTGCCCGACGCGCCCGCCCGTTTTCGGTTGCTGGAAATCTATCTCGCCGATCGACCCATCGCTGCCGACCTGGACCTCGGTGTGTTGTGCGATCGGTTGGACGGTTATAGCGGTGCGGACATCAAAAACCTCTGCATGCAAGCCGCACAGATGGCCTTTATGGACGCGATGGGGGGTGGTGAGCGGTTGATCACGCAGGCAGACATGCTTAACCGCATCGAAATGCAACTGCCGTCGGTCAAACCGGGCGACCTCGTCCGGTTCGACAAGTTCAAACAGACGGGCCGCTAGGGGCGTCCGCTATAATCAAATCGGAGATTAATAAAGGCCGAAAACCAGCGAATAAGTCATGATATGACTAGGATGAGACAGAAGTGCCACTGCTCTGTGAGCAGTGAAAAAAGCATAAGCAACAAAAGAAAGCCAAACACGCCATGAGCAGCACCATCGACATTCAAAAGTGGTTGTCGAACCCGAATTCGGTCGCGGTGTCCGTCCCGGCTGAGGCGATCTTCGGCGTGTTCAAACGCAGTTTCGATCTGCCCGCAGGATTCGCCGCAAAGTCTGTCAGTCGCGACGGTGTTCATCGCGTGCATCGTCCGGGGCAGGTGATCGAAGGCGGCGATCTTTCCGAGTTGTTGATCTTCCGCAGCCAACCGATCGATCTTTCGTTTGAAATGTCCAAGTTGCCCGCGAGCGATCATTACCTTTGCGACGTTCGAGTGCAGGTGCAGGTGGCCGTGGTCCCCGAGCGGGCTGACCTCGATTCATTTCGCGATCGTGTGATCGCCAGCCGGACCGATGCGAATATCAATACGGTGCAGGCATGTCTTCAGCCAGCCGTCGAAAAGGGCGTGCAGGCGTTCGTTGCGGCGAATGAATCGGCTGCGCTGGTTGGCGGGCAGTGCGCTGCCGGTGCGAAACAAGCGGTGCTGGATGGGGCGGCAGAAGTTTGCTTCAGCAGTGGCTTGTCGATCGAAACCGTGCGTGAAATTCGCTTCACGTCGGAGGGCCATGCCCGCGCTAGAGCGGCTGAAGAACAAGCCGCCCGCCGACTGCACGAACACGCGGCGCAGGGGGAGTTGCGCGAGGCGATCAGCGCCGCCCAAAATCAGAAGCTCGATCATCTGCAATCGATGTTGACGCGGTTGCAGACGCTAGCCGACGAGTCGCCGCATGCCGCGATGTCGGACTTGATGAAGGCGTTTTCCGAATCGCAGCGCGGGCAGTTGTATCAGGCGCTGTTCGAATCGCGGGCGGCGCAACCGGTGACGGCCTGGGTTGTGGCGCTTACGGGTGATGAAGTGCTCCTATTTGATCCGAATCAACTGGGCGACGCGCCGCGACGAATCGCCGTCAGCGGGCCGGCTGGCAAACTCCGATCGGTGCAGGTTGCCCACGCCAACGATGCGGATTCGCACAAGACGCTCTGGATCGGTGCGGCCACCGGTGTGTATGAACTCAACACCGAAAGCGGTGCGGTTGAAAACGCGTTGGTGTACGAGCCCGAACGGATGCCGCGCGGCGGCGTCAACTCGGTGGCGGTCAGCGATCGCTGGGTCGTGGGGACGCATTCGGAACTCGGCGTATTGGCTTGGCCGCGAAACGCAGGCACATCAGGCGAAAACGCACAGGCGCTGCGTCTGTTTGAGAGTGAAACCGATCAAGCCAAGACCGTGCGTTGTGCGCGGTTTGCTTCCGGGCGATTCTGGTGTTCGATCGACGACACCATTCACTCCGTGCTCGAAGGCGATCTGAAAGCCGGGCATGCGACGCTCTCTGCCGCGGGCGATACGGTGACGGCGCTGTCGATCGAGGGCGATGACATCTTCGCGGGCACCGTCGATGGCGACGTGCTGCATTGGCCCGGACTCAACGCCGAATCGCCGCGCCGCATTCATGCCGGCAGTCGCCGAGCCGTCGAGTCGATCGCATCGATCATCGATGGCGACGTCGCCAGACTGTTCTACACCGATACGTCGCTTGCCGTATATTCGCAGGTGCTCGGCGATTCGTTCGTTTGCCGCTACGAAGCCGGCGGTCAGACCATCCGCCGCGCCGAATGTGCACCCGACCTGATCGTCGCGATCAACGACGCCCGCGACCGCATCGTCATCTGGAACGGCAACGAACCGAAACACCCTGCGCAGACCGTATCGATCGCCCAACTCACCGGCCACAGCACGCAGGATGTTTGCCTGTTGCCGATTGCGAAACCCGGATCAGAAGCCAGCGCCATCGCGTAATCTCCCACCGTGGGTCGTTCCCTGATGGCGCGCACGATTCAGACGGGCCAAATGAAGAAACGAATCCGAAAGCGGCGCGTGCTGAAGTGGTTGAGTCTTGGATTGACCCTTGCGCTGATCGCGACGTTTGCCATGAGCATGTATTTCGTCGGTGGCGTCAAATACAAAGGCCGTACACTGGGGATTGGATACTGTGCGCTGATTGTTTCCGGTATTAATGCGGACCAGACTTTTGGATGCGATTTGTATCCGAATCAACGCCCCAAATTAGAAATAATCTCCAGGTGGGTGAGGACCACTCGATTCGGCAAGAACTACCAAGTGATCATTCCGCTGTGGATTCCACTTCTTGCCGTGGCGATTGTGAACAGCATTCTGTGGCGAATCGACCGAAGAAATCCTGAAACAGGATGCGATGGCTGTGGATACAATCTGACTGGCAACATCAGTGGCGTGTGTCCCGAGTGCGGCACACCGATTGCCACGAACTGATCACGATTCGGGGCCATCTCACGAAACGCGTCGACGCATTCCACTTACCAATGCTTTCAGGTGATTAGGGCGGCAGGTCAAATTCCAACACGGTGGGACTGCACTTGCCAGTGGCCTTGATGCAGTTGCCAGAACAGCAATCATCGCCGGTACTGCCAGCGGTGAATTGCGTGTCAATACGACATCCTATTTCGTCAGTGCCACGTCGATTTCCACCACGGCGTTGGGGCGACATTTGCCTGTGCCGTTATTGCACGTGCCGGAGCAGCAATCGTCGTCGGTATTGCAAGGGGTAAAGTTCAATGCGCAAGGCGGCTCGTCCCATCGCCATGTGCCCACGACCGGTTCGAATGGGCCCGCGCCGAACCCTGGTGGCGGGTCGAGGTAGTGACGCCGGCTGTAGTTCGCGGTGGCGTTCGACCCTCCGACGGCGCCGGAACTTCCTCCGGTAAGCCAGACTCCTTCAAGATATGGCGTGTCCGAAGTGAAACCGGAGCCGCTGGTGGAATAGATCAGTCCCTGGATGCGCGACGGATACCCATCATCGAGCGATGAATCCTCTTCACCGTTGTAGGGCACCCCGACCGGATTGAGATTCACGCCGATTACCGATTCCTGCATGACGCCGCCGCCTTCAAAACCGAAATCGAAATTGCCTTGAACCAGTGCGGCCGGATAGTTGGCGACAGCCGGTTTCCAAGTGACTTGCCCCACCACCTTGGAATGTTCCGACAAATCGTTTTCGACCGTGTCGAGAAGCACAAGCGTGCCTTCGATGCGCGAGTTTCGTATGTTGACGATTCCACCTTCGCAATCGATGACATAGATGCCCTCAGGGTTCAAATCGCCGGTGAACGGATTTGATGTCGGCGTCAGAACGGCTTCGTCGACAGCAGGCTGGCCATCGAAGGTCGGGAGCGAAGCCAGCGGTATCGCCGTCCCGTGGTTGACATAGTAGTCAAACACGCTGGAAGGGTCGGGCATTACCCGAGGAGTCGATGTTTTGCTTTGCGTTCCGTTGACGGTGACGCCCGCCAGCGAACCTGCGTATTCCACGTCGGCATTGATCGTCACCAGCAAGCCGGTCATGCCGCCCGCGGTGCTGATGAC
>JAUIEW010000351.1 GCA_030429365.1 Phycisphaerae bacterium | reverse complement strand
CATTCGTGTTCGCATACCACGCGATCTTGTTGTCCCACAAAGATGCAGACGCCACGTCTAAATCGCCGTCTCCATCGATGTCTGCGGCGATCACGGACTCCGGACCATCTGCAGCCGTTGAAATCACCTGCTGAGCCCCAAAACCGCCAAGACCATCAACACTTTCGTACCAAGCAATCTTGTCGGCTGAGCTTGCTGCCGAAATCACATCAACATCTCCGTCGTTGTCGATATCAGCAGCGAAGACTGAAGACGCATTGTTATCAAGAGAAGTGATGGAGCGAAGGGGGCCAAAGCTGCCCTGACCGTCGGTATTTTCAAACCATGCAACTGGGCGGTTCCCGGACGTAAAGGCTACTAGCACGTCCAAATCTGCGTCCCCATCCAGATCCGATGCAACAACGGCGCGCGCGCTGAGGCCGCTGATAATTAGGGTTAGCGACCCGAAATTCCCTTTTCCGTCCAAGTTCTCGAACCAAGCTACCTTCTTGCCCAATATGGCAGTCGTAACAAGGTCGAGGTCTCCGTCACCATCTATGTCTGCGGGAAAGACATAGTTTACTCCATCCGAGTCTGTTGAGATAACGCGCTGATGTCCAAAGCCACCATGTGCATCTGTATTCTCGTACCATGCCAGCTTGTCATCATTCCACGAAGTTGAGATCAGATCGATGTCGCCGTCTCCGTCAAGATCGGCAGCGGCAATTCCTTGGGCATTGTAGGCAACAGTCGTGATGACTTGGTCGGCAGAAAATGTTGTTTGCCTGTCGCAGTGATCTGGAACACCGTTGCCGTCACAATCGGCACTTGTGCCTGCTGAAATCTGCGTTGAATCGTCTATACCGTTTCCGTCGCAGTCAGCGGCAATTGCTCGATTCATACACGCGGGACAGAGGAAGAGTGTTGCAACAATCAACATTTGCGCATGACGGACCTGCATTCGTTGTCTTTGGTGGTTGATTGACGTGGACATGACAAATACCCTCGATACACCGAGTCCATGTTCTCGCAATTTTACGGTAGCGCGGATACGGAACCAAAACGCTTTTTGGGCGAATAATTCACAGCAATAAGTCAATAAGTCAGAAATAAGTCAGGACAGTCACGACTTTCGACGCCGTTTCCTGGTTGTTCTTTTCTTTCCTTATGGTCGTCCGATAAGCGCGGGCCTCAACCGTCGCCCGACGACGGTTTCCATTGTACTGATGAATCGATCGAATCCCAACGGATGCCCGTCAATAAGTCACGGAAAATAGTAACTGTCCTAACCCGTTTAAGGTGAAACATCGATCCACGTCCTCTTCGCCAGTGAAACGAGGATAAGAAAACTGTGCCGGTTGATACAGTTTATGGGTTTAGACCGATTTAAACGGGGGACGCTTAAATCGCCAGTTTCCTTCGCTTGCCAGCGGCAAATGCAATGGCAAAGAGGAGCGTTGAAGCGCTGGTTGGCTCCGGGACAAAGTCAAGGCTTTGCAATTCTCCTCGAACTACAAAATCATCCCCTTGCAGGAAGAATTCACGAGTGCGCTCGAAGTCGGCCAGATCCAATGTGAGGGGCAGAGAATCGTCTTCAAATACATCCGTTTCAATTGTCCCCAATCCGATCCACATCCAATTTATCGACAGTCCCTCTGAGACAAATGACCTTGCGGAAGCGTTATACCCCTGCCCGGGAAATGCCGCACCTTGAGCAACGACGCTGATGTCCAAAGCATCGCTTTCGAAATACGAATTCCCAACCTGTGTGCCGAAAGTTGTATCGAAGCTATACGCCCCTGCGCTAGCTGGTTCATATGTGTCCACGGCCAAGTCGGGATCAAACGAATATGATCCTGAAAACGGGGCTCCGACAACGATCGAAGAGTCAAGTTGCCCCAAGGAATCGTCAACAATAGTGAGTTCGCCAGAGAAGTTTACCGTAATTGGCGAAATCGTTGCGGGAATTGCGGCACTGGCAACAAACAGATGTATTATCATGATCATGTTTCTGTCTCCCTGATTTGGAATTGATCATTTATACCATCCTGCCCTCGCGCGAAAAACGGGGCAATCGCCTATTTACTCCCGGAGGTGCTTGTCTCTCTTTCTTCCATCGCTCGCCCGTGAGATTCTTGGGCCACTCTGAAAACGAAAGCATTCCCGATGTGTCCTGTCCGGCGATGTGAAGGGCCGCACTGCTCCACGGGTACCGCCAGACCACTCGCACCATGCGGGCCAGCACTGGATTCCGCTCGACGTTGCGGACGGTGTTCAAAAAAGACGACTCGTCCAGCGGACTGGAGAAGAAGCGGTACTGCCAAAGGTGCCCGCTGCGGCCGTGCAGTTTGTTGACGTAGCGCGTGTGGAAATAGTGTGTGCGGCCGACGCCCTTGGCCAGTGAATCTTTACGCTCCGGGGTGGCCACGATGTGCACATGGTTGGTCATCAGGCAGAACGCGTGAATCGTCAAGCCGTACTGCTCGGCTTTGGCTTGCAGCATGTCGAAGCATCGATGCCGATCGTCATCGACAAAAAAACGTCCTGCTGGTTGTTTCCCCGCTGGGTGATGTGATGGGGAACGCCGACAACAGCCCTCGCTTTACGCGTTATGCCGGCAGGCTAACACCGGGTCGGATAAAATATCCAGAAAGAAGTAACTGTCCTGACTTATTATACCTGTCTTCATAAATAAGACCAGCCTCACCAAACAGAGAGCATCTCAACAACCAACAACGTTGGCGTTCATGAAAAATCCGCGCTAGTTGGTCGGAGTAGCGTCGCCGATTTCGAGCACCTCCAGAGTGAATATCTCGCCGCTTACTTGTTCGGAAACAGATGCAGTAAAGTGGATAATCTCGGATTCTGTGCCCTTTTCAATTAACACGATGAAATCCTGCCCCGATACAGTGTCCTGTGCGAAGTCGCAAGGTAAGCATGTGCAAACCGATATGGAATCGACACTTACGGTCGCAATTCCCATGGAGTCGGTAACCTGAGATTGATCGCGAAGCGTCTCCAAATATTCATCGTCACTAGGTTCGCGAAACTCCCCACTGACACGCGACGGTTCTACCGGTCCCATCACAACGGTTGCGTCACTTTCCACCTCTTCTGTGGACATGCTAATAATGCGTACGGTTATCGGCTGGGTGTTTGCTTGAATAGATGTACCAAGAGGACAACATCCAGATGCAATCACCAATGTTATAACAAATGTGTATCCCGATATATCTTTCATCTTTCGCTCCAACAAAGGGAGTGCCTATTAAAAAGTAACACGAAATAAGTCAGGACAGTTACTACTTTCCGCGTGATGATATCTGCCTTGCTTTGTTTTCCATGGGCGTTCGGGTTTTGCGGACCTCTGATGTCGCCCGACGGCTTAATCTCATCATATTGCCTTGACCGGCGCGACGCCCATTGTTCGCTGATTGATGTGCCGGGGAGGCGTTGGGGGCTGCTCGGGCATTGCTCGGACAATCGCGCTTGACTTGATCCCTTGCCCGTGCTAATGTTCGGGTTCAGTTAGGGTTTGGCGTATGCGGCTTCTGTTGCTTTTGGTTGGGGATTTTTGGTGAGTGCTTCTGGGTGTCGAGTTCGGTTTGCCCCTTCTCCTACGGGGTATTTGCACATTGGCGGGGCGCGGACGGCTCTTTTCAATTGGCTGTTGGCCCGGCGGTTGGGCGGGCGGTTTGTCCTGCGGGTTGAGGATACCGACGAATCCCGCAATACCGAGGAGGCCCGCGCGGCCATTTTCGACGGTCTGACTTGGCTCGGACTGGACTGGGAAGGCCCCGGCCACGAAGGGGTCACCGGCCCCTATTTCCAATCCCAACGGCATGACCTCTACCTGGAGTGGTTCGAGAAACTGGTCGAGGCAAACCGTGTTTACGAAGACGGCGGGGCCTGGCGTTTTCGCTTTGAGCGCAAACCTGTCACCATGCA
>JAUIEW010000350.1 GCA_030429365.1 Phycisphaerae bacterium | reverse complement strand
CCTTTCGGCTCAGGAAGAAACGCAGGTTCAAGATGACATGGTGCCAGTGGCGCATGACGCGCGACTGGATGTGATGGTCTAAAAGAATTTCAGGCGAGGTCAAACGCGGTCGGTGGCGTGGTTTGCCGGCTCGGCGGTTTCGAGAAAGAAACGGGATACGAGATACATGGAAACGCAAACGGTTAACAATGTCGCGGGGGTGAACCCGGTCAGTCAGGCGTCGAGCGCGACATCGTCGCTTGGTGGCGATGATTTCTTCAAGCTGCTCATCGCGGAGTTGACCAATCAGGATCCGCTCGAACCGACGAGCAATCAGGACCTGCTCAATCAGATTTCGTCGATCCGTGATATTGAGCTTTCGTCGAGCCTCTCGTCGTCGCTGGATTCTCTGACCGAACAACAACGATTCGCTTCATCGGCAGGATTGATCGGCCGCTTCGTCAACGGAAAGTCTGACGAAGAAGGCGCACCTCCGTTGAGCGGTACGGTGACGGCCATCCGTTTTGACGCAGAGGGCAATGCGATTCTCGAACTTGAAGGCGGTGAGACGTTGCCGCTTGATCGCGTCTCGTCAGTGATGGATGCGGACCGGGCGGCTGACGCTTTGGTCGGGCAGTATGTGACAGGTCTGAACCGCGACGACCCTGAAGCCCCGCAGATTGTTGAAGGTGTGGTCACGGGCAAGACGACCGACTCGGAAGGTCGCGTTGTCCTGGAACTCGATACGGGCGAGAACTTGCTGTTGCGTGATGTTGTTGGTTCGGAAGTCGTCAGCTCAGAGGCCTAGTCAACTAAAAAACCATCGCGCGATGTTCGGCGATGTTTGCGGGAACCACAGGAGAGAGTGATGGGATTGACTTCAGCGATGCTGGTTGGATTTACCGGCATCAAATCCAATCAATACACGATCGATACCGTCGGTGACAACGTCGCCAACGTGAATACCACCGCGTTTAAGAATCAGCGGGCGCTGTTTGAGACGGTTCACTACAACACGATCGCAGACGGGACGGCGCCGAATGGGGCAACCCAGGGCGGAACGAATCCGCGCCAAACCGGATTGGGTTCGCGATTGGCCGCACTGGATCGCAACTTCGAACCGGGATCCATCGAAGGTACCGGATCGAAGTCGGACGTCGCGATCGACGGCGATGGCTTCCTCGTGGTTGAGACGCCGGACAACACGCAACTTTACACGCGTGATGGATCGCTGCGACTCGACGCCGAAAATAAACTTGTCGCCTCCAACGGTTACGTCGTGCAAGGTTTCGCAGCTGACTCCAATGGCGAGATCATCACCGGCGCGCTTTCGGAATTGACGATTCCGCTGGGCACGGAGAGTGCCGCCGTCGCCACGACGGTCGCAGAATTCGACGGCAACCTCGATGCCGGAGCATCGCTCGGAACGCGTGGAGCCGAGTCGCGAACCGAACCGCTGTTAACCGCAGGCGGGGTGGCCAGCGATTCGACGGCGCTGACATCCCTGGTGGATGATGAAGGTGCGGCGCTTTTCACCGATGGCGATGTGATTCAAGTTCGCAACATTCAAAAGGGCGGTATTGACCTCGCGGATGGAACGTTCGTCGTGGGAACAGACGGGTCGTCGCTGGGGGACTTTGCGACGTTTCTGCAAAACCAGATGGCGATCGATACGTCGCTGACGACTGCAGACGGTCAGACGCCGGGCGTGACTGTGGACGATACGGGCGCGTTGGTCGTCGTGTCCAATGCCGGCGAACCCAACGCCATCAGCATCGATGCATCCGATATCCGCAACGAAACTTCCGGTCGCTTGCCATTCGCATTCTCGACGACGCCTGCAACCGGCGAAGGCGTTTCAACGGCGATGGTTGTCTTTGATTCGCTGGGTAATCCGGTCGAAGTTCGACTTCGGGCCTCGATGGAATCGCGCGATGAGTCGGGAACCGTGTGGCGGTTCTTCGCAGAGAGCACAGACGATTCAGATGCCACGCCGCTTCTGGGAACGGGAACGCTGACGTTTGACCAGGATGGTCAATTGGTCGCGAGTACCGGTACGGACATCACTGTCGATCAGACGCAGGCAGGGTCCGCCACGCCGCTGAGTTTCTCGCTCGACATGAACAACGTCACGGGATTGAACTTCGGCAACAACGCATCGTCGCTGGTATTGGCCACGCAGGACGGATCACCGGGTGGAACGCTCATTGACTATGAGATCGATAACCAGGGAATCTTGGTGGGGACATTCAGCAACGGGCGAACACAACAGTATGGCCAGTTGGCCGTCGCGACATTTCGAAACAACGCAGGCCTGACGGCGCTGAATGACAATAACTATTCGGTTGGTGTCAATTCGGGTGATGCGCAGATTTCTGCGCCGCAGGTTCAGGGGGCGGGGGCAATTGTCTCGAATTCGTTGGAACTCAGCAACGTGGACCTGTCGCGCGAGTTCGTGAATTTGATTACCGCATCGACAGGTTTCTCCGCGGCGAGTCGGGTAGTCCGAAGCGCCGACGACATGTTGCAGGAACTGTTGTTGTTGGCCCGATAATCGGTCGTGAACGGTTAAGTCGAAAGGGTGTGAACCCGTGATTGTCGTGACGAAGTTGAATGGTAAAGCTGTGGTCGTCAACGCCGAGTTGATCAAATTGATCGAATCGACGCCCGACACGCTAATCACGCTGACGTCCGGCGATCACTTCATGGTGAAGGAAGAGGTTGAGGAAGTTGTCGAGCGAGCGGTTGAATATGCCCGCCGCATTCGCGCCTTCCAAGTCGTTTAATCGGACGTTGGTCGCGAGCTAACCTCCGACGATACGGCAGTCGATAGCACAAGAGATGTGCGCCGCCGCGGATTCGGTTGGCATTTTGGAATGGTCTTATGGATATCGCCACAATTATTGGTCTGATTGCGGGCAGCGGCTTGATCCTTTGGGGTATGGTTTCCGGCGCGTCGCTGTCGATGTTCGTCGACTACCCGTCGGTTGCCATTGTGCTCGGCGGTGCGGTGTCAGCTGCGCTAATCAGCTTCCCGCTAAAAGAAGTGTTCAAAGTTGCCAAGGTCGTCAAGCACACGATTCTGTTCAAGACCCGCGACAAATCCGAACTGATCAAAGAGCTGGTTCATTACGCCGAAGTCGCTCGTCGCGACGGCATCCTCTCGCTTGAAAATTCGGTTCGTGAGATGGACGACGAGTTTCTCGTTTCGGGCATTCAGATGGCTGTTGACGGGACGGACCCTGAACTCATCGAAGCCGTTCTTGAAAGCGAAGTCGATGCGATCGAAGAACGCCATGCCCAGGGCAAGGCCATTTTCGACAACATCGGTCGATTTGCACCGGCGTTTGGCATGATCGGGACGCTCATCGGTCTGGTGAAGATGTTGGCGAACATGGACGATCCGAGCAAGATCGGCGCCGGTATGGCCGTCGCACTCCTCACGACGATGTACGGCGCACTTGTCGCCAACCTGGTCGCGCTACCGATGGCGGAGAAACTAGGTCGGCGAAGTGCTGAGGAGATCATGATCAAGAGTATCATCGTTCGCGGGGTCATGGCCATTCAGTCCGGTGACAACCCACGAGTGGTCGAACAGAAACTCCTGACATTCCTTCCGGTTTCGCAACGCGTGACTGGAGACGACGCGGCTGAGGCTGCATAGGGGTGGTGGCGATTCATGGCGCGTAAGAAGAAACAAGCTGAAGCAGAAGCCGGCGCACCAGAATGGATGGTGACGTTTGGTGACATGATGTCGCTGCTGCTGTGCTTTTTCGTGATCATCGTGTCCATGAGCGAGATCAAGAAGGACGAGAAATTTCAGCAAGTCATGCAGTCGCTGCGGAAGGCGTTCGGCAATTCTGGCGAGATTCACGCGATCATTTCGCAACCGCTTGATCCGAATTCGCTGCTTCAGAAGTTGCAGGAAATCGTGATTCCGCCAAAACCGGAC
>JAUIEW010000040.1 GCA_030429365.1 Phycisphaerae bacterium | reverse complement strand
TTACGGAAAGGGCAATGGTCTGAGCGTTAGAATCGTGGAGTGCTGTACCGAACTAGTTTCGGATATTGAACGCTGTGCGATTGCGACCGAGCTACCACGATCGCAGGAAACAGGTTCAGAGTTGGATGGCACGACTATTGCAGAGGCATTTATGCATCGTACATGCATGTAACCGAATGCCGTTGTCACGGTACATGGGGGCCGCTGCGCGGTGGCTTCTCGGATTTCAATTCAACTCAACTAGGTTCAAGGTTTCTATATGAACGCACCACACAGACTCATCATTCTTGGGGCGGCGGGCCGCGACTTTCACGACTTCAACGTTTACTGGAAGAACCGTGATGATGTTGAAGTGATATGTTTCACCGCGGCACAGATTCCAGACATCGACGGGCGGACGTATCCAGCCGAGCTTTCGGGACCGCGCTATCCGAATGGCATTCCGATCTATGCCGAAGACGAACTCAAGAGCCTGATCAAAGAGCACCGCGTCAATCTGTGTTCGATGTCATACTCTGACACTGCCCACATCAACGTGATGCACAAAGTCTCGCTCGTCAATGCAGCCGGCGCGAACTTCATGCTGCTGGGGACCGACGCAACGATGGTTGCGAGCAAGAAACCCGTGATCGCCGTGTGCGCGGTGCGCACCGGCTGCGGCAAGAGTCAGACGACGCGGGCGATCGCGAAGATACTCAAATCCATGGGCAAGAAGACGGTCGCCGTCCGCCACCCGATGCCGTACGGCGATCTACGCGAACAAGTCTGCCAGCGTTTTGAAAAGTTGACCGATCTTGACCATCACAAGTGCACGATCGAAGAACGCGAGGAATATGAACTGCACATCGAAGCTGGCAACGTCGTCTACGCGGGCGTGGATTATCAGCGCATCCTGAGCGAAGCAGAAAAGGAAGCTGATGTCATTCTCTGGGATGGCGGCAACAACGACACGCCGTTCTTCAAACCGGACCTGTACATCACGGTGGTCGATCCGCACCGTCCGGGACATGAACTGGCCTACTATCCGGGCGAAACGAATCTTCGCGCGTCCGATGTCGTGATCGTCAATAAGATGGCGACGGCAGAGAAAGCCGGCATCGATGAAGTTCTGGCCAACGTGAAAGCCGTCAACCCCGATGCGGAAGTCATCGAATGCAATTCGCCGTTGACCATCGATGGTGCTCAGAACATCAAAGGAAAGCGCGTGCTGTGCGTCGAAGACGGACCGACCGTCTCGCACGGTGAGATGCCATACGGCGCCGCCTACGTTGCGGCCAAGGAACATGGGGCGGCGGAAATTATCGATCCGCGCCCGTTCGCGGCGGGTTCCATCAAGAACACGTTTCAAAAATACACGCACTGTGAAGCCGTGTTGCCCGCGATGGGTTACGGTGCGACGCAGGTGCGTGAACTCGAAAAAACGATCAATGATTCGAACTGTGATCTGGTCTTAATCGGTACGCCCATCGATCTCGGGCGCATGCTCAACATCGAAAAGCCACACCTTCGCATTGGTTACGAACTCGAAGAACGCAATCCCGGCCAACTCGAAAAAGCCGTCCGCAAAGTCGCTGGCTAACACACGAGCGCTGCGCTAACGCTCGGTGAGATGTGGTGGCTCATCGAGCGTGGCGTTGCGAGCGCGGTCGACCGACAGGCGCAATACATCGGGCCGCGAATAGTGACCTGTTGGGTCAAAATTCTGCCGTTCTCTGTACACCCAATTGTGATCCAGATCGCAGACGATCAAGTCTTCTTTGCCAGCCACTGGTTCAATGAGCCAACTCCCATCGGGCGCGGCGATGCATGAGCCGCCGTCGTAAATTGTTTCGCCCGGGTTGGCGAGTTGGTCGCGCTTCGGAAGATCGCTCGGCAAGTCGCACTCGCGCAAGATCGCGCCGGCAGAGATGACAAACGATCGCGATTCGAGGGCAATAAATCGCGTGATGTCTGTCGTCAGTCGAACACACCCCGGCCAAATGGCGACGTGCAGGTTCTCGCCTTGGGCGTAGAGTGCGGTGCGCGCGAGCGGCATCCAGTTTTCCCAGCAATTCAGCGCGCCGACCGTGAAGGAGCCAACACGGTGCGTTACCAAACCGGCGCCATCGCCAATGCCCCACGATAGCCGCTCTTCGTAAGTCGGCATCAGCTTGCGATGTATCGAGAGCACCTCGCCCTTGTTGCTGATGAACACACGCGAGCAGTAAAGCGAATGGCCGCCTCGATCGAGCGGGCGCTCGGTGATGCCGACGACCACGGCGATGTTGCCGCGCTGGGCGGCTTCGGTGATGGCGTCCAGATGCCCTTCATGTGGCGCGACGGCTTGTGCCATATAGCGGGCGTGCCACGCCTTCTGCCGATCGTCATCAAACTTCGCGCCGCCGGTGCGGCTCAGCCAAAACGGATACGCTGGAATCAGCGATTCGCCAAACGCAACAAGCGCGCAACCCTGCTTTGACGCATCATTGATTGATTCGACAATGCGGGCAGTCGTGGCCGCGCGGTCCATGAATACCGGTGCGATTTGGGCGATGGCGACTTTCATGGTTTCGTCTTGTCCGAAGGTCCTTTCTCCTTACCGCCGTGATCGTCGAACCATTTTAAGATGTGGGCGACCTTGATGATCAGGCGGCTCGGGCGCGACGCGATGCTGTGCGACGCTTCGGGGACGCGGACCATCACCGTTTCAACTTTGCAGAGTTTCAGGGCTTGATAATATTGCTCCGTTTCGCTGATCGGCGTTCGGTAGTCGGCTTCTCCGGTGAGCAGCATCGTCGGCGTCTTGACGTTTCCTACCAGCGAGAGGGGCGACCGGCGCATGTATTCCTGTGGATCGTTCCATGGATAGTCGGCGAACCAGTAGCGATAGAAGAACGTGTAGAGGTCGGCTGTCAACGCGAAGCTCGTCCAGTTGATCACTGGTTTGGCCACGACTGCGGCAGCGAAACGATCGGTCTTGCCGATGATCCAACTGGTCAACACGCCGCCACCGCTTCCGCCGGTGACGAACAATCGCTTGGGATCGACGTAGCCTTGCTTGATGACGGCGTCTACACCGGACATCAGGTCGTCGTAGTCTTCGCTCGGGTAGTTGTGGTGAATCAGATTGCCGAATTCCTGGCCATAACTGGTACTGCCGCGCGGGTTGGTGTAGAGCACCACGTATCCGGCGGCTGCGTATAGCTGCAACTCAGCCGCGAATCGATTGCCATAGTCGGCGAACGGGCCGCCATGGATTTCGAGAATGAGCGGGTATTTTTTGTCGGCGTCAAAGTCGGGCGGTTTGACGATCCAGCCTTGGATCTTGCGTCCGTCAAAGCTTGATGGAAACCAGATTTCTTCGACGGGACCAAGTGTGCGAAAGTTAAGCAGGTCGTCGTTTAACGCGGTGATGCGACGCGATGCCTGACCTCGCACGCATGTCGCGACATCGGCTGGGTGGTCTGGCGATGTGTGCGTGAAGGCGATGTGGCCATTCTGCGAAACGGTAAACGATCCACTGGAGTAGGGGCGTCCCAGCGAGAGTCCGCCGACGCCGCCGGTAAGCGTTTCAACGTTGCCATCAAGTCCGATGTACCCGATTTTTGTGTCGCCCTGGTCGGAGTATCGAAAGTACAGCCCCTCACCTTTCGCATCCCAAACCAGACTTCCGGCGCTGCGATCAAGCGAGCCGCTCAGCAGTTTGGAACCGCTGCCATCGCGATTCATCACGTAGATCTTACGTGTTTCGTAGCCTCTCCGTTGGTCATCGAAACCGACGTTCGCAATGTGCTTGCCGTCGGGAGAAATCGCCGGTGATTCATCGGGACCAAAGCGATCGGTCAACGCTTTGATCGCACCGCTGGTCAACTCGACTTCGTAGATTTCCGAATTGAGAATCTCAAATTCCCAGTCATCGTGGCGGTTGGCTGAGAAGATCAGCGATTGACCGTCTGGCGTCCATACGGGAGCGGAATTGTGATTGAAATCGCCAGACGTCACCTGGCGGGGTGTGCCGCCCTCAGCCGGGAGGACGAACAGTTGCGAGAATCCATCTTCAAGGTAACCGCGACCGTCTCGGCGATAAGTGAGCTTGCTGATGACTTTTGCAGGTTCGGCCCATTCGGCGTCCTTGGGTTTGTCGGGCATTTTGACGAAAGGTTCCGGCGAATCCGGGACGAGCATCGAGAATGCGATTTGCTTTCCATCGGGCGACCAGGTGAGTCCGCTGGGGCTTCGAGGCAACTGCGTTAACTTCGCTTCCTGGCCGGTGTCGAGCCAGCGGACGTACAGTTGCGCGGAGCCGTCGGCGACGGATACATAGAGCAACCGCTTGCCGTCCGGTGAGAAACGCGGTGAACCTTGACTGTCCTGTCTGGCGGTGAGCGGTCGATGATCGCTGCCGTCAAACCCGATTTGCCAAAGCGTCGAGCGCTTCGAGTCATTCATGATGTCCATGAAGGTGCGGGCGTAGACGATGGACGCGCCATCGGGCGCGATGCGCGGGTCGGCAGCGTACTCGAGTTCGAAGACATCGATGGGTTGCAGCGGTTTCGAGGGCTCGCTGGCTTTGATCGACGACGTGAACGAAATCGTGCAGAGCGCACATACAACAGTCAAGGCGGTTGGGTATCGGTCGATGGCTGCGCTCCTTGGATGCGACGGCCTACTTGCACCGGTATTGCCCAATCAAGACCTGGTGAACTCGGCCCATTGATGTTCTTTCGGGTTAGGGTGGTGGGCATGGCCCACCCTACGGGTTGTCAGTGTATTGCTACCGGCCTGAGTCGCCCGAACGCCTGCGATGCATGGAGCGGTCGTCATCGTCGCTTGACCGTTTTTGCCGAATGGTCTTGTTGACTTTTTCCTGGCGCGTGTTGTTCACGCGATTTCGATTCCGGCCGGGATTGCGATGGCGGTCATTATTGTTGCGGCGCGCGTTGTCAATGCGACGGTCGTTGCGATCGTTGCGACGGTCTCGATTGTTGTATCGATCGCGATCACGCGGCGTCGGGCGGTTGTAGTGCCCGTGGCGGTCTTTGAGATGGATCGGTTGGCTTGTGTACGGCCTGGGGTTGAGTCGCGCGGCGCGGTTCTTTCGCCAGCAATTTCCGTCCCAATAGTGTCCGCAGTTTCTTGTGTGACGATGCCCGGATACGTAGATCACATTTTGATCAACGTAGTAGTGATCGTGACAGCCCACCGAGCACGCGTGCGCCGGTTCGTAGTATTCGTACTGCACAACCTCGCGTCGCCTGCCGCATCCAGACAGGAGCGTGCAAACAAAGACCGACGACATGATGATGCGAAAGTGGCTGGAACGGATCATTGGGCGTCTCCCCGACTCAATGAGTCAATGTTGATTTCATGCGCAACGTGCCGACGAATCTGTGGCACGCCCAAGAGCCTACCCTACAGCATCGGGGCGAACAAGTTGGACTTGTCGATTGATGTCGAACCACACGTGATGTCGATTCGGATGCGGATAGAATCGCGTTGATTAAGGCTGGGACGGTGGCGTGACGGGCTTGCGCAGGAGGTAACTTCGTTGCGAAAGCTGCACGTGAATATCAATTTCACATGAGGGGGCGTTGTCGATTGTGACGCATTGGATCACGCCCTTGCCTTTGATGCCGCTGGCCATCAGCGAGTCCATTTCCAGGTTTAACGGTTCGCCATCGGATCGTACGACTCCTGCATCCTTCCCAATCAGCGATTCGGCGCTCTGCGCGCAATAGCGGGCGGTCGCCTGCAGCCGTTGGTTGCGAAGTTGTTCGTGCATGGTGCCGGCATGATAGGTCAATCCAGCCACAACAGAGCCGATCAGGGCCATGACGGCCAACACGATGATCAACGACAGGGCGTTTCGACGATAGGGCTGTTTCATTGTTGCGTCTCCCCATCACCCACGCGTATCGCCGTTGCCATCTTGGCCACTTGCACGAGACGCTTTTCCAATTCCACTTCGTATTCGATTCGAAGCCAAATCAGCGGGTCGCCGTTGGTGGTTTCTTCCAATGAGAACTGAACGTTTGCATGCACGAACGACCAGTCGGATAAATTGGGTGCATCTGCGCGGGAATCGTTTCGGACGACTGTTCCGTTGTCGATGATGTATTCGATCGATATTTCTTCAGCGGCATCGGTGAGGACAAGTTTCATTTCCGCGGCGTCGATCGCGACATCGGACATGGTAGCCGCATCGGTCCGTATTTGTTTGGCGAGTCGCGAGGCTGCGTCGGTGTTGGCCACGCGGTAGGTCGCCTCGCGCTGCACGCGGAGTACGCGGCTGACCAGCACCGCCGACACCGAGGTGATGACGATCAGCATCGGAACCATCGCGAGCATCGTGATCAGCCCGAGGCCTCGTAGCCGCACATTGCGTCGGATCATGGCTTGGCCTCCCTTGGCAGATAGCATCGGACCGACTCGGTGACCGTCGTGCCGTGCCTGCTTTCAATGCGGGCCGACACGATGACCAGGTCGAATGCCTCCCATTGACCGGTGCCCGGTGCGATTTCGGTGGTGAGCGCGATGTCGTTTGCGATCATTCCTTCTGGTGGCGCTGAATCGATTGAAGCGCCAGCGGTGTAACGTTCCATTTGAGCTTCAGCCGCCCACAAAGCGGCCATCCGCTTGTGATAGTGATCCTGTGTTTTCGCGAAGTTGAGGCAAGCTGACATCGCCAGTGCGGTGATGATGCCAAGTACGGTGACGGCTGCCGCAGCTTCGATCAGGAATGCTCCACGACGTTTGGATTTTTGTTTTGCGTGCATGGTTACAGTCCCGTGGACGTCAACGTTGCATCGATGAGAAGCCCGAGTGGTTGAAACAATGAATAAACGAAGAACCCGACAATACAGGCGAGCAGTAATGTGCAGACGGGCCAGATGATGTTGCTGACAAACATCCACCAGCGCGATAGCAGGCCGCCATAGTAGTCGGCTGCAAAGCGGACCGCATTGGCTAGGTTATGTTGTCGTGCACCCGCCGCCAGCACCGTCGCCGCAATTCCTCCGATGTCGGCCTGACGTGCGGCTTTGCCTGCGTCGGTTCCATTGGCGAGTTCGTCGGACAAGCGTTGAATCTTCTGCCGCAGTTGCCAGTTGATGTCCAATCCGGAGGCAACATGGACAGCCTCATGCAGGTTCATGCCGCTGTTTAGGCAGAATTCCATCGTTCCAAATGCAGACGACATGCCATGACCAAGTTCCATCTTTGAAAGGCCCGGTGTGTGCCAGCGCAACCAGTCGATCCACCGCGTGACGACTCCGGGAACTGGTGTCTTGCGCGTCTTAAACTTCGCCCACATCGAAATCGGTAACAATGCCAACAGAACCAAGAGAGCACCAAAGAGAATGTTGAATGCCAGATGCAGGTTCGCGCAGAAAGGGTCACAATCGACGCCGAAGTCGTGAAAGATCTCTTCAAACTTTGGAACAATGACAATCATCACCATGGTCGCAACCGTTGCGGTGGCGCACACGACGACAAGTGCGTACGCCAACGGCGATTCGAAGGGTGCTTCGCGATGTCGTGAATGGTCTTGCACATAACGTTCCGCCTGTTGAACAGCGGCTGGTAGTTGCCCCGATCGTTCCCCTGCATTGACAAGGCTGATCAGCAAGCCCGGACACTCCGGAAACGCTTCCCGCATGGCATCCGAGAGTTTCTTGCCTTTGGCAATCAATTTGCTCATCGCGGTGAGACGACGTCGTGCACGGGCAGGTTCCGATTGGGCTGCGATTGCGAGCCCCGTCGCCAGTGGAATGTGCTGCCGGATCGTGGCCGAAATCTGCGCGATGACCAACTGGATCGTTGCCTGCCTGCGCACCGGAAACGTGATCAGCTGGAATGCGGCATAAGGAACGCCCACCACTGTCACCGCGATGAGCAGTGCAATGGCAAACATTTTGACGATTTCCAATGGATCGTTCATGGTCGATTCACCTGGTCCCTTACCATCCACTCATGGACTGAACCAAACTGATCAGCGGTAGAATTGCTCCAAACGCCCCCAGGCCCATTATCATGCCGACGACGACAATCATGATCGGAAACAAGACCACACGGATCATCGATTGACTGTGTATGGCGCGGTCCTCATAGGCGGCTGCCAGCGAGTTGAGGCTCTGCGGCAAGGCGTCGCGGGATTTCGCCGACTGGACACAGTAGCCAAAGAGCGGCGGGACCATTCGTGTTGACTGACTGGCTTCGAAGATTGAACGCCCTTGTTCTGCGACGGTGGCAAGTGTTTTGGCATCGCGCATGAGCGGTTTGCATCCAGTTGCGTCGGCTCCCAATCGAAGGGATTCATGCAAAGGAATGTTCGAAGCGACCGCCGACGCCACCGAGCGCATGAAGCGTGCGAGCAGCGACGCGGAATACACCCGGCCGATCACGGGAATCGACAAGACGAAGCTGTCCTTCAGATCACGTCCTGTTGGCGTGAACCGTGCGAATTGCCATCCGAGGATCAGCACCACCACGATTGCGCCGAGTACCGCGAGCATCGTCGGGTAATAGTCGCCGATGGTGATCATTAGCAGCGTTAGTTTCGGCAGTGCCGTATCAAAGTCAGCGAACATCTCCTTCAGCGGGGGAACCACCACCATGAAGAAGAACGAGATCACCGCAAGCCCGACCGTCAGAACCATCAGCGGATAACTGATCGATTCCCAGAGAATCCGCCTCGTGTTCTTGGTGAGTCGTAAGTGCTGGTTGAGCTGAAACAGAGTCGAACTGAGGTCGCCGGACTTGACGCCGGCATTAATGACTTCGCTGTACAAGATGGGCAGTTGCGACTGATGCCGCGCCAACGCTTGTTCGACGGTGGCGCCCGCCCGCAAGTCAGCCACCAACGCTTCCACCCATCGGCGTAAAGTGGGCGATTCGATGTCGTGGGCCATCTGCGCAAGCCCCTGGTCAAGGGCGATGCCGGCGTCGGCCATCGATGCCAACTGTTCGTTGAAGAAGATCAGGTCGTCGTCCGAAATCCGGATCGCGGGTGGCGGCGGTTTGTCGGCTGGCTTGACTTCGCGCACGTCGAGGTTCATCTGCGTCAGCGATTCCATTGCGTGGGCGTGGTCGCGCGCTTCCAGTTTTCCCGAGACGGCTGTCCCTGCTCGGGTCATGCATTCGTATTCAAACCATGGCATGGTGTTTTCCGATCATTGTCGCTGCGTCAATTGATACGCGCATTCCTGCAAGTCACTCGGTGTCTGTTTTCCCGCTACAATCGTCCGTGCCCAACACGCGGCGCACTTCGTCCGCTGTCGTTTGCTTCGATTGGACGAGGTGCATCGCGCACTTCTGAAGGCTCGGATGGTTTTCGTTGATAAGCGTTCGCAATTTGCCCGTCGGTGTGTGGTCGATGATCGCTTGCCTCAGATGATCGTTCATCACGGCTGCCTGCCCGCATGCGGTTCGAAACTTGTAGCCGGTGGCAAAGCAACAATCGCAACCCTGACCGCAACAGTCCGGGCAGGTTTTTCGAAGGAGGCGCTGCGAGTTGATCAAGCGAAGCGTACTCGTCAGTTGATACGGGGCGATGCCCATCTCGATCAGCCGCGCGATGGTCTCAGCCGGGTCGCCACTGTGCAGCGTGCTGAGGACGAGGTGGCCGGTCAGGGCGGCTTCGATGACGATGTGCGCCGACTCGGCATCGCGAATCTCGCCCACGAACAAGACCTCGACATCCTGTCGCAGCAGCGACCGCATCGCCCGCGCGTAATTTAACTCACCGAACGGCTGCACCTGAATCTGCGTCAAACCTTCGACGCGCTGCTCCACGGGATCTTCGAGGCTGACGACGCTGCGCCCCGGGGTGGCATCGAGCATGTGTCGGGCGAGGGCATATAGCGTGGTGCTCTTGCCCGCGCCGGCAGGACCGGTGACGAGAATCAGCCCGCTGGTTTGTTCCGATGCGTTTTTGAGCGACGCCACAACCGTATCACTCAGCCCGAGGCTGTCAATGGAACGCGGTTGGCCGTCGTCGCAAAAGAATCGAAGCACCGCCCGTTCGCCGTGAATCGTTGGAAAGACCGCAAGCCGCACGTCATGCCGCAAATCGCCGAGGCCTTTGAACGAAAACGAGCCCTCCTGGGGGATGTCGGTGCGGTAGGTCAGTAGCTCGCCCATCACTTTCAATCGGGCGATCACATTCTCGGTGATCGATGCCGGGATGCGGTCGATTGTGTTGAGCACGCCGTCAAGTCGAAGTCGGACGGCGAGCCCATCGGTTCCCGGCTCGAGGTGCATGTCACTGGCCCCCGCGAGTAGTGCCTGACCGACCAGATCATCCACCAACGCGACTGCGTCCAGAACCATCGATTCTGTACCATTTGGATGTGTCGATTGCATGTCATTCCGCCCCTGTGGACAACCTTGACCCATAAGAAACTACGCCGTTTCTAAAGACCGATCGCATCGTTCACTCAAAAAATACGCGGGGCAGGCGGAGGGGCAAGGGAATTCGAGGACCTTCGGCTCTCCGACAGCAATCCCACCTTTGCCCGCCGAGGCGACCCGCTTTATCGGGACCCGTAAAGCCCACCAAAAAAATCGAGATTCGTATGGCGCGACTTGGCCCATCGATTACGCGTCATTGGGTGAAAGCCAGTTGTGGACGAATCGGAATACCCAGGGAATTACGGCGCCTTGTGGACCCTCATCCCGGTATTCGGAGAGAAAAGGAATTTGTGATGAAGTCAGTCAGTTCAATTAAGAGCATCTTTTGTTCGATGTTGGCGGTTTCGGTCATGCTAGCCGCAGGTTGTACGGCCACCGCACCAGGCGGGAATGGCGACAACGGTGGTGACAATGGCGGCGGAAGCGGCGGTGGCAATGGAGGCGGCGACAACGGCGGCGGTGACAATGGAGGAGACAACGGGGGCGGTGACAATGGGGGTGGCGATGACGGCGACGGAGACGATGGCGGCAGCAACAATGATGATCCCATCGTCGCGCTGATCCTCACCGGTCAAAACACCAACCACTCGTCGTTTGATGATGTCGTCGGCGTCGATGGCGAAAACATCATCAGCAGCACGGCCCTCGAATATGGCAACGCGTCGGGCGTGCTTCGCGGGCAGGATGCGGTCGTCAGTTCCAACGGCGTACTCTTTATCTGCAGCGAGTCGAACGACACCATCGCGATCTATGACTCTTTCCTGACGGCATCGGGCACGCGCCAACCCGATCGCACCGTCACTGGGGAGGCCACGTTGATCGACGCACCGGTCAGCGCAGCGATTGACCAGGAAAATGACATCCTCTACGTCATCAGCAAGTTCGACGAAAACGTGCTCGTGTTTGAAAACGTCTCGTCGGCAGCCTTCGACGGTGAAGTCGAACCGGCCCGCACCTTCACGCGCAACACGGGCACGTTCTCACCCGATCAGGTGTTCTTCGCGGATGGGACGCTGTACGTCGCCGACGACGAAGTCATCTACATCTTTGAGGATGACGGCGCGCTCGATGGGCCGGTTCAGCCCGACCGCCAGTTTTCCAGCCCGTTATTCGGGTCGAACACCCGCTACAACATCAGCGTGGACGTGCGCGATCGCTTGATTCTGACCGATCGCGGAAGTGAGGTGTACATCTTCAACAACGCCTCGACGATCGACGGCAGCCCGACGCCCGACCTGATCGTCACGATCGACGACGCCAACAGTCTTCACGCGGCATCGATTGACTCGTTCGATACGCTCTACGCAATGGACTTGACGGGCGACGCGATCTTCGTCTTTGACGATGTCGAGGGAATGATCGAGTTGGGTGACGACACCTACATCCAGGATCGAATCATCAAGGGACCGAGTTTCAATTCACCCGACCGTATGTTCTTGTTCGAGCGACTTCCTTAGTCGCGGTCAGCCAAACCAGTTAGGCGTCCACTACGCGGGGCACGTCCTGGTCTGATCCGCTTGGTTTTCTCCCCTGGCGGTGCGACTTGGGACGTGTCCTGCGGTAGTTTGTGGTGGACAGGTTGAGAGCATCATTGATCCAAACGTAACAATGCAACAGCGCCGTCATTCCCGCGCAAGCGGGAATCCAGGAGAAAGGCTAAGTCAAAATCGGAGAGTACCGGCTCTGGTAATGCGAATAGTGGGCGAGCAAGACGCCACGCTTGGATCAAGATCGCAATGAATTATTGTAACAGAGGGCGAACATGAAAATCGTGACCGTACTGATCGCAGTGGTGATATCGCTTAAGCCGCTTGCCGCCGTGGCGGATGATCCCGCTTGGGCTCCCAAAGATGTCGGGGCGGCTGAGGTTATTCCGGTTTCGTTCAAGATCGAAAGCGGCTGGGAGTATGATGGCCGCATTGAACTGCCCGATCCGTCCGTGCGACGTCCTTGGGCGGTGATGATTCTCGGCGGCGGGCTTGGAACCGCGATCGATTGGTATATACCGGATTTCATGACCATCGACGGTGAGGCGACGCGCGACGGCGACACCATCGTCCGGGCGCTACTTGCACGCGGATTCGTGGTGATGCGCTGGCACGCGATCCACCGCGACGATCCGCTCTTCGCAGCCGACGGGCTTATGATGGAAGTGCCCAAACCGCCACAAACCGTCGAGCAAGCCGAACAAGCGATGGCAGCCTTTCGCGCGAAGAAGGTCGTCCCCGACGACCACATTTTCCTGTTGGGGCATAGTCTCGGTGCAGCCCGGGCGGCGATGCTGGTGGACAAACACAAAGATTGTCCCGGTGTCGTCATGCTGGCCGGCGCTTCCCTGATTCCGACTAAGCTGGACGTTGTCCGCGAAATCGAAGCAGACTCCACCGAAGCCACCGAACGCCAAAGTTCCACACCCAGCGCGACCGAGCGTCATCAAAACGTTGTACGACGGTTGGCCGAGAAGCGCGATGCCTGGCGCTTGCCCGTCGATGAAGGCAAGACAAGACTGGGTACGCCCTGGGCAGCGGACGTGCTGCTCAAGAATCGCACCCCAACCCTCCTGATGGTGGGAGCCGAGGACGAACGCTGGCTCGTCGAGAGCTATGCCTTCACCGATCACCTTCGCCAAAGCAAGCACCCAGACTACACCTGGCGGGTCTTCGAAGGGGTTGGCCACAACCTCGGCCGGGAGATCGAAGCCGATGTCAGCCACGGCGAATATGGCATCATCGCCAAGTCCAAAGTCGGTCCGATCAACGAAGACGTGGTGAAAGCTGCGGTCAATTGGCTTGTCCATCGCGCGCAGGACTGAGCCTCGCCGCCCGCCCATTCAATCAGACATGACGGCCCAACGCCTGCCGAGCGACCGGCCACATGGTTGGCACGCCGATTGCTACTTTGCGACACGTTCTATTGGCGATTCATTGTGAAGGAGTAACAACCATGTCAGCCGTCGAATCGCTCGCGATCGTCGTGGATCAGGAAGAATGCATTGGGTGTTCAGCCTGTGTCGACGAAGCCCCCGAGACCTTTGAACTGGACGACGAAACCAAGGCGTACGTGAAATCGCCGCCCGGTGACGAACTGGAGTTCATTCTGTCTGCCGCCGCGGCTTGCCCGACCGAAGCCATCACGGTGACCGACATCGAGGAAAACCAGATACTGTACCCCGAAGCATGACCAAACCCCGCCCGATCGCTGTTTGACGACAGCAGACGGGCGGCGACATCTCAGAAGCCGATCCCAAAGTCGCGTTGCGCAATTTCACAAGCAACCCCGCGCGAATTGACCCAGCCTCCGCGCGCTATTCGGACGTTGGCGTGCGTTGAGCTTGGGCACTGTCCGCGGTAGATTGCGTCTGAGTCGAAACTGCATTGGGCGAAAGGACGCGATGAGCAATCACGAGAAGATCAATTACGTCGAGTTTCCATCGAAGGACATCGAGGCGACCAAGGCATTTTTCACGTCGGTCTTCGGTTGGTCGTTTACCGATTACGGGCCTGAATACGCGGCGTTTGCGAATGCGGGGCTCGACGGTGGGTTCTTCAAATCCGATCGGGCGGCATCGACCGACGCGGGCAGCGCTTTGGTCGTGCTCTACAGCCAAGCCCTCGAAGAAACCCAATCGAAAGTCGTCGATGCGGGCGGGGTCATCGTCAAACCGATCTTCAGCTTCCCGGGAGGCCGGCGCTTCCACTTCACCGAACCGAGCGGCAACGAGTTGGCCGTCTGGTCCGACGTGGGTGCGTGATTGGCGTCGGTGCGTGATCAGCTGACGGCGAAAGCGTCACGCCGATTCGCGGTCCAGCCACTTGTCGAATAGCTGCGGCGGGTTGGCGGTCAGTTGATTGAGCGCTTCTGCCGGGGTCTTGCCGGTGAGAACCAGTGCGCGGTGTTCGGGGCGCAGGAACCGTTCCTCCTCGGCGTGATCTAGAAACGACAGGAACCCGTCGAAGAATCCGTGGTGGTTGACGAGGGCGGTCGGGTTCGCGTGCAAGCCGAGTTGCGTCCACGTCAGGATTTCGCAGAGTTCGTCGAGTGTGCCGAATCCGCCGGGCAGGGCGATGAACGCGTCGGCGCGGTTGGCCATCTCCATCTTGCGCTCGTGCATCGAACCGACCGCGATCAATTCGGTGATGGTCGTGTGGGCGAGTTCCTTCTCAGCCAGCATGTGCGGAATGACGCCAACGACTTCGCCCCCGGCGCTCATCACCGCGTCAGCGACCGCGCCCATCAATCCGACGTTCCCGCCGCCATAGATAAGCCGCAAACCGCGACGGGCCAACTCGCGCCCTAGCTCGCTGGCAACTTTAACGTAGTCCGCCGACTTACCGGGGCTCGATCCGCAAAACACGCAAACTGATTTCATAACCGATCTCCGCCTGATGTGTTGATGCCCGTATTGTGCGGATTTCTCCGATCGATGCCACGTTAAGAATCTGACGTCGGCCTTAACAATTCGGCGAGTTCGGTATGACCGGCTTTCGTGGCGTAGTCGAACGCGGTGTGCCCGTTTTCATTCTTCGATTTCGCGTCCGCACCCGCATCCAGCAGCAGCTTGGCCAGCTTGAGATCGCCATGAAATGCGGCGAACCGAAGCGCTCCGCCCTTACCGTTTGGCGCGTTGGCCCGCGTTGGGTCTTCTCTCAGCAGCTTCTCGACGATTTCAAAACGCTTCAACTCAACGGCATCGAGAATGTCCACGCGGTCTTGCTTGAAGAGGTGCTCGATGACCGTCGGCTGCCTGCCGCCGTCAGCCCATCCGATCGCGGTGGATTCCCACTTCTGGTCGCGCAGGGTCGGGTCGGCGCCGTGGGCGAGTAGGAGTTCGACCATTTCAATCTTTCCTTGGTAGGCGGCTTCATGGATTGGACGGATGCCGAAACGTGGACCACCGTTCACGGCGACACCTTCAGCGATGAGTATCTCGGCGACGTCACGATGTCCGCCCATGCACGCGAACACCAACGCCTGTTGCAGCGTCGCGTCCGGGTGGGGGGCAGTGCTGGTCGGAAACTTGAGTTGGCCGGGGTTGGGAAAGCTGCACGATTTCGAGATGAGTTGAACGGCTGGGTCGAGGTATTGGCGAACGAGTTCAGCCTGACCAACGCCAGCCGCCGTTGGCAAATTGTCGATCCGCGCACCGCATTCGCAAAGCGCCATCGCGGCGGCTGGGTATCGAAACCCGAGCGCTGACATGATCGGCAGGCCATCGTTGTCGATTCCGTTGGGATTCGCCCCGGCATCGCAGAACGCGCGAACGAGATCGGGTTGCACGCCGGCATCGTGCGGGTGCGCGCTGGTGACCAACGCGACCAAAGGCGTCGACCCGCCGCCACCGCCATAGATGTCTGCCGTCGCATCGACAACGGCGTCGGCTCCAGCAGCGAAGAGCGTCCTGGCAATTTCGACGGCATTGGGTGGAACGATCTGGTGTTCGTTTTCAACACCGTTGGCCGCAACGTAGTGGGGCAGCGTCGCGCGGTGATGACGCGGCGAGCGCATGACAGCCAACTCATTGTGAGCGTGAAGCAAGCGCTCTAGTTCACCGACATCGCCGCGAATGATCGCGCGCGCCGCGTCTTCAAAGATCGCAGCGGGACCATCGGGTTCGGCGTGAAGGGCGTCGAGATACTGCGTCATCTTCGGCCAACTCTCGAATCCACTTTCGCGGGCGATGACGTGCTGCGCATCGGCAAGCGATACGCCTTCTCGGACGACATCGTGCCCGCTCTTGCCGCGAAATTTAGGATGGTTCCAGGTGAGGCGAGCCGCCTGTGCTGCGTCGAGACGCTTGACGGCTTTGACGAGTTCCTTGGCCAGCTTTTTCTTCTGATCGATGTTGGGCCGATCGGATGGCCCCGGGGAATCTGAACGCGCGGAGTGATCTTGCGAATGTGACATATCGACCTCCTTCGAAAGCAAGAGCCCGGGTTCGCCATCGGGACCGAAGTTGGTCGCAACAAATTGACCGTCAAAAAAGTGAGGTGGGCGCAGCCCTTCCCGCGAACCAGGAAGCGTCCTCTTACGCTATGCGATGAGCTTAGCTGGTGGTATACCAAAAGTAAATGTTCTTTCGGTTCGTGATGAAGGACACATCGGCTCGCATGGATTGGGTGTGATCGGAGGAGTTGTCATCTGGACAGATTCGAAGTGGCCTGCGTATGATGAAGTAACAGTGTTGTCCATTTGAGTTCGACGCATGCAGGACTGAAACAAATTCAAAGCATTGAGACGCAAGCGATGGAACTACGGCGACTGAATTGGAAGGTAGATCAAGAGCCGCAATCGGCCCAAGACTGGATTGATGTCCAGTCGATCGAAAAGGACATTCTGCTTGCGTATCATCAGATGATTGAGCACGGGTTCTGTACCCCCGAATTGGATTGGGGGCATGCGTTGGCGATTCCTTATTGGGAGTACCTGAAGCCGACTTTTCTCAACGACTTTCAAGAGGGATTCATGCATGAGGGCTGCTGCGTACTGATACTCGCGATGGCTTGGTCAAAGATCCACCAATTGAGTTGGTACATTGATAGGCACGTAGGCCCCATCGAGAAAGGGCTCGAAACGTTCGTCGCAATGAACGACAACCAGCATCGGCTTCACAATGCACTTTGCCTGGCGGTTTCCGAAGTCAAAGGCAAAGCACTCATTGACGCAAGTGCAAGACTTCGTGACGAGTCCAATTGGGTGCTGGATGAATTCGTGGATGGCTACTTCGTTTCCAACACGAGGTTTATCGAGCACAAAAAGCTAAGGGCCGACCAGTTCAAGAAGAGTGTGAATTCAAAGAAGAAAGCAGAAGAACGAAAGTAACGTTCATCGTGCAGAGGCACGCTTTCTCAATTCAGACGTTTGATTGCCTACTCGGTTCTACGTGGTGATTTAAGAACTATCGCCGGATGTTTGGATTGATGCCGAAGACCTTTTGGCCGGCGGGGGGGCGGTATTGCGATGGGTCGTCTATGTTGAGGGTGAGCAGGGCGGCTTCTGACATTCGTTCGGGCGACCATGGCGGGTCGAAGACGAGGTCGATGGTTGCGCTTTCCACGCCTTCGACCGAATTGGCCGCGTCGCGCACTTGTTGGACGATCAGGTCGGCGACGGGGCATGCCGGCGCGGTCAGCGTCATCTGGATGGTGACGTTGTTGTCGTCGCTGATGTTCAATTCGTAAATCAAACCGAGGTCGTAGACGTTTACCGGGATTTCCGGATCGTGGACTTTGCGCAGGGCTTTGACGATCGGTTTATGTAGCGGGTGGTCTTGGCTTTGGTTTGAGTTTGGGGTGGTCATTTTTCTGCTTTGAGTGATTGTTTGGAGCGATTGGTTTTCTTTTTTCTTCAGTCCCCCACCCTGGAAGGGCGGGGCACCTTTTGCGCCCTTCAACTCTTATTCGGTGGAGACTTGTTCGTCTTTGTCTTCGATGGCGGCTTTTACAGTGTGCCATGCCAGTGTTGCGCACTTGACGCGGGCTGGGTACTGGCAGACGCCGGAGAAGACCTTGAGTTTGCCCGTCCCAGGGCCAAGATCATCGGGCGCGCCGACTTCGGTTAAGAGTTTGTGGAATTTTTCGAACAAGTCGGCTGCCTCTTCGCGCGTCTTGCCTTTGAGCGCTTCGGTCATCAGCGATGCCGATGCCGTCGAGATCGCGCAGCCGGACCCTTCAAACTTAACCGACTCGATGCGGTCGCCATCCATCTTCAGCGACACGGATATCTGATCACCGCAAAGCGGGTTGTACCCTTGCGCAGACCCATCGGGGTCTTCAACCTTGCCGCGGTTGCGCGGACTGCGGTTGTGGTCGAGGATGAGTTCCTGATATAGATCGCCTAATTCGCTCATGACAGTTTCAATTGTCTCGCTACCCAGCACACGCTCACCGGTCAGGCGAAGACCTTGATCACGGTCTGAATCGCTTCGGCCAACCGGTCGATTTCCTCTTTGGTATTATAGAAGCACATCGACGCTCTGGCAGTAGCCGGTACACCAAATCGCTGCATGGTCGGCTGGGCACAGTGATGACCCGTGCGGATCGCCACCCCCTCCTGGTCGAGAATCGTCCCGATATCGTGCGGGTGAATGCCCTCAACCACGAACGAAAGGACGCTGACCTTTTTCTTGGCAGTTCCGATAAGTCGCACTTCGGGAATCTTCGACAGTTGGGCCGTCGCGTATTCGAGCAGTTCGTTTTCGTAGGCGGCGATCCTCGACAAGCCGACCCCTTGTAGATATTCGATGGCCGCACCAAGCCCGATCGCGCCTTCGATGTTGGGCGTACCGGCTTCGAATTTGTGAGGCAGATCGTTGTAAATCGTCTGCTCGAAGGTGACCGATTTGATCATCTCGCCACCGCCTTGATAGGGCGGCATGTCCAACAGCAGCGACTCTTTGCCGTAGAGCACGCCGATGCCCGACGGGGCGTACATCTTGTGGCCGCTGAAGACAAAAAAGTCGCAATCGATCGCCCGCACATCCACCGCATGATGTTGCACGGATTGCGAACCATCGACGAGCACCTTGGCGCCATACTCGTGGGCCAACCGCGTGATCTCTTCGACCGGAACGACCGTGCCCAGTGCGTTGGAGCCCTGCAGCATCGCGACGATCCGCGTCTTGTCGGAAAGCAGCTTGCGGTATTCTTCGACGAGCACGTTGCCATCGTCATCGATCGGAACAACCTTCAACTGTGCGCCGGTTTGCTCGCAGAGAATCTGCCACGGGACGATGTTGGCGTGATGCTCGAGGTTTGAAACGATGATCTCATCGCCTTCGCCGACCTGCTTGCGGCCAAAGGTCTGGGCGACGAGGTTGATGCCCTCGGTGGCGCCGCGCACGAAGATGATTTCGGTGTGCTTTTCGGTGTTGATGAGTCGGGCAGCTTGCAGTCGCGCGTTTTCGTACGCCTTGGTGGTTTCGACGCTGAGACGATGGACGCCGCGATGGATGTTGGCGTTCATCGACTCGTAAACGTTCTTGACGGCGTCGATGACTTTGGTCGGTTTTTGCGTGGTAGCCGCGTTGTCGAGGTAGACGAGCGGCTTGCCGTTGACCGTGCGCGATAGGATCGGAAAGTCGGCACGGATGCGGTTGACGTCAAGCGGTGTGGCCTCGCTTTGATTGACCGTTTGGCTCGGGTTCGCCGTCATCGTTTTTTCGACAATCTCGTAGGGTGGGCCGTGCCCACCGTTTCACGTCTTCAACCTTTGGGCAAACGATCCAGCACGATTGCTTCCAACCGCTCACGCAGCGGATCGATTGCGATTTGTTCCAGCGTTTCGTTGGCGAACGCATGCACGAGCATGTTGCGGGCGGCGGTCTCATTCAAACCACGAGCCCGCAGATAGAAGACGGCTTCCTCATCGATCTGACCAATGGTCGCGCCGTGCGTGCATTTGACGTCGTCGGCGAAAATCTCGAGCTGCGGTTTGCTGTCGACCTGGGCTTTGTCGGAAAGCAGCAGGCTTTGGTTGGTCTGCTTGGCGTCGGTTTTCTGGGCGTCGTCGTGGACGAAGATGCGACCTGCAAACACGCCATGCGATGCGCCGTCGTAAATTCCCTTGAAGTACTGCCAGCTTTCGCAGTGGGGGGCGACGTGTTCGATACGCAGGTGGTTGTCGACGAGCTGTTCATCACGCAGCATCGACAAGCCATTGAACGTGCAGCAACCGCCTTCGCCCTTGAGGTACGACTCGACGTTGTTGCGGGTTAGCTTTCCGTCCACGCAGACGTTGGTGGACGTGCAGCGACTGTCGCGGTCCAGCCAGGCGCCGATCGTTCCGAAGTGGTACGCGTTCGGTGCTTCCTCGACGATCTTGTGATGGAACAGGTTCGCGCCCGGTCCAGTGACAAGCTCTGTCACCGAGTTCGTCAGGTTGTTGGCCAACCCGATTCCGATGAACGATTCGACGACCGATGCCTGGGCGTTGTCTTCCGCGACGATCAACGTGCGCGGATGACTGACGGTTGGGCGATCGTTGGCGGTCGATGCGTAGACGACGTGAATCGGTTTATCCAGCACCGCATTTTTCGGCACGAACACGTACGCGCCATCTTCGACAAACGCCGTATTCAGCAGGGCGAATGCGTTGTTCTTTTGCTTCAGGACCTGACCGAGGTATGGCTTAAGTTGTGCGCTGTCGCTGTTGAGCGCGTCGGCCAACCGTTTCACGACGACGCCGTTGGATAATCCGTCGGTCGATGAAAGGGCATCGGCGTAACGGCCGTCGACAAAAACGAGGGTGGCTGCGACTTCGCCAATGCAGTATTGGGCCAGTGCATCTTTGGCGATGGACTTGGCGTCATCAGCGGCAGCTGCCCACTCGGTGGACGTCGCCCCTTTGATGTTGGTGAAGCGCCAGTCTTCGTCTTTGGTGGTTGGGAAACCGGCTTCGACGAAGTTGGCGAGCGCCGCTTTCCGCAGCGGATGAAACCATGATTGCGTGAATGCGTCGTTTTTCTCAAGCCGCTCAAACCGCGCGGCGAATTCCTCGACACACGTTGGTGACTGTGTGGTTGTGCTCATCGAATTCACTCCTTTCAGGAGGCGGTTGCCGCGGTCTTGATCTCTTCATCAACCCAGGCGTAACCTTTCGCCTCCAACTCCAGAGCGAGTTCTTTCCCGCCCGACTTGACGATGCGGCCGTCGCGCAGGACGTGGACAAAGTCGGGAACGATGTAGTCGAGCAATCGCTGATAGTGGGTCACGACGATCATCGCGCGCTTCGGTCCGCGGAGGGTGTTGACCCCGTGGGCGACTGTCTTGAGCGCGTCGATGTCCAGACCGGAGTCGGTCTCGTCGAGGATCGCCAGCGTCGGATCGAGGACCGACATCTGGAAGATTTCGTTGCGTTTCTTTTCACCGCCGGAGAAGCCTTCGTTCACGGCGCGGTTGAGCAGTTTGCTGTCGAGTTCGACGAGGGCGGCTTTCTCTTTGACGAGCTCGAGGAAATCGACCGCGTCGAGTTCTTCCTGACCGTGATGCTTACGCTTGGCGTTGACGGCTGCCCGCAGGAAGTAGTTCGTGCTGACGCCGGGAATCTCAACGGGATACTGGAATGCGAGGAACACGCCTTCGCAGGCACGCTCGTCGGGCTCCATGTCGAGCAGATCCTTGCCATTGTAGATCACTTCGCCTTCGGTGATTTCGTAGGCGTCTTTGCCTGCGAGCACCTGGGCGAGTGTGCTTTTGCCGGATCCGTTCGGACCCATGATCGAATGGACTTCGCCGGCATTGACCGTCAAATTGATCCCGCGAAGGATTTCATTGCCCTCGACATGGGCATGTAGGTTTCGAATCTCTAACAGCGCCATCTTTTGTACACTCCGAATTCTTCCAAGACCTTTTTGTCAGCCAGTCGGCTGCTTTTGTTTTCCGTCAACTCGCGGACACAACCGGTCCGCGCATTGTGCTATTTAACCCACGGTGCTTCTTAACCCACGCTACCTTCGAGGCTGACCTCGAGCAGTTTTTGTGCTTCAACCGCAAACTCCATCGGGAGTTCGCGGAACACCTCTTTGCAGAAACCGTTGACGATCATCGACACGGCGTCTTCGAGTTTGATCCCGCGTTGATTGCAATAGAACAGCTGGTCTTCGCCGATCTTCGACGTCGAGGCTTCGTGTTCCATGTGAGCGCTGGTGTTCTTGACTTCGATGTAGGGGAACGTGTGCGCGCCGCAGTCTTCACCGATCAGCATCGAGTCGCACTGGGTGTAGTTGCGGGCGTTGCTCGCGCCTTTGTTGATTCGAACGCCGCCGCGATAGGTGTTTTGACCCTTGCCCGCAGAGATACCCTTCGAGATGATCGTGCTCTTGGTGTTCTTTCCGATGTGGATCATCTTTGTGCCGGTGTCGGCTTGCTGGCAAAGGTTGGTGAGTGCGACTGAATAGAATTCACCGACTGAGTTGTCGCCTTTGAGCACGACGCTCGGGTATTTCCAGGTGATCGACGAACCCGTTTCCACCTGCGTCCACGAGATGCGCGAGTTTTCTTCGGCGCAAATACCGCGTTTGGTCACGAAGTTGTAGATACCACCGACGCCGTTTTCATCACCAGGGTACCAGTTTTGAATCGTGGAGTATTTGATCGTTGCGTCTTTGTGCGCGACCAATTCGACGACGGCTGCATGGAGTTGATTTTCGTCACGCATGGGAGCCGTGCAGCCTTCGAGGTAGCTGACGTGAGCGCCTTCGTCGGCGATGATCAGCGTGCGCTCGAACTGCCCGGTCGATTGCGCGTTGATTCTAAAGTACGTCGACAACTCCATCGGGCAGTGCACGCCTTTGGGCACGTAAACGAACGAACCATCGCTGAAGACGGCTGAGTTCAGCGTGGCGAAGAAGTTGTCGGTGTACGGCACAACCGTACCGAGATACTTCTTGATCAACTCGGGATGTTCCTGCACGGCTTCGGAGAAGGAGCAGAAGATAATTCCCAACTCGCCGAGTTTTTCTTTGTAGGTTGTCGCGACGGAAACACTGTCGAAGACCGCATCGACGGCGACACCTGCGAGTGCGGCGCGTTCGGCCAACGGGATGCCGAGCTTCTCATAAGTTTCGAGAAGTTTCGGATCGACCTCGTCAAGACTCTTGGGGCGATCTTCGTCTTTGATCGGCGACGAGTAGTAGACGATGTCCTGATAGTTGATCGGTGGGTACTTGATGTTCGCCCAGGTCGGTTCGGTCATCGTCTGCCAATGGCGGTAGGCTTTGAGTCGCCATTCGAGCATGAACTCCGGCTCGCGCTTCTTGGCTGAGATGAAGCGAATGGTGTCTTCGTTCAGTCCGGGGGGCGCGGCATCGGCTTCAATGTCGGTGACGAAACCGTACTTGTATTCCTGCTTTTCCCACTGTTCCAATGTGTTGGATGCGTCAGGCATCGAAATTCTTTCCTGTTGGTTTCTTCAATTTTTTTCAACAGCAAGGCCGCCTGATTGGGCGCAAAAAACCAACCGGCGTCGCCGGCTCAATTTGCCTTGCCTTTGATCATGGCGACGGCCGCGCCAACGTTAAGGTTTACCCGATTAAATGCAATGTCATGGACCGTCACTTGTCCGAGAAGTTCGCAGATTCCCTCGTGAATTCTACGGATCGGGGCTTTGATTTCGCAGACATTCTTGATCCGGCATTGGTCGGATTCTGCCGGTTCGCTGTCGCAGCAGCACAACGCCAGTTGGGCCGGTCCCTCGATCGCCTCAAGCAACGCCAACACGGTGATCTCCTGCGGTGATCGGGCGAGGCTGTAACCTCCCTGCGACCCCCGGCACGATTTCACCAGTCCGCGATGGGTCAGGCTGTTGAGGATGTTGGTCATCATACGCGGCGGCACGCTAAGCCGGTCGGCTAGCATCCGAACGCTCAACGAGCAATCGTCACCGCGGGCCATCTCGGCAAGGGCGAGCAACGCGTAATCAGACTTTCGACTTAACGACAGCAAACCAAGGCACTCGAGACGATTGACGCACTGGTTCTAGAATTAACCGTATATATTCAACCCATTGCACCTAATGGAGCGCGGGATCTGTTTCGAGGACGCTGCGCAGTTTTCCGAGCGCAATCTCTTGAATCTGCCGGGCACGTTCCTTGCTCAAGCCGATGGCCTCACCGATCTGGCCCAGCGTCAGCCCCTTTTGCCCATCCAGCGGGAATCGCCACCAGAGAATCATCGCCTCGCGCGGCGTCAACTCGCCGAGATTCTGATCCAAGGCGCGGTGCAAGCGGTCGGCGTAGAGCTTTGACCACTTGTCTTCGTTTTCAAAACTTTCCATCCACGCTTCGTGCTCGACGGGGAAGCGGGACTTGTAGCGATTGGTCTTCTTCCAAAGGTGGATCAGCGCACGGGTGATCGCGTTGCACGCGTACGTGCTGAAGCGAAAACCGCTCCATGGGTTGTACCCGTCCACCGCGCGGAGCAGGGCGTACAATGATTCGCTGCGCTGCTCGTCCCACTCGACGTTGCTTGCGCGGAATTGACTCATCATCGTGTAGGTGAGTCCGACGTTCTGCTCGACGATATGACTGCGGATGATGTGCCAGCGCTCGATCCAGTCATCGCGCTCGGCATCTGCTTTCTTCGATTGCCGCGTCGCGCGGTAGGCGCAGACGTGCATGGCGATGAAAAGGGCGGTCTCTCCGGGGGCGTCCTTTTCCGGCCGCTCCCCCAAAATCCAATCGACAACCCCCAAGGCCTTTTGTTCGGAACTCGCCAGAGCCAATCGGCGATCCGGGATAAAGCGCATCTGCTGCGGATCAATGGTCTGAACCGCTGGCTTCGTGCCATTGGTCTTGCCATTTGCCGGCTGACGCGTATCGATCCTCTGTGATTTAACTCTAGGTGCTACCATAATTTACACCTCATTCCTGGTTGGGACATCGTGTCACCCAGGTGATCGCGGCAAGGGTCTCCGCGACCGCCGATAAACATATATCACCAATTTGGTGATATTTCAAGCAAACCGGGCAAAAGCCATCATTTCTGACAAGCCGATACCGCAGCGTTACACGTGAAATATTCTGTGAACTTGGGGGATTTAGAGCGGTGATTTCTCGCTTAGTGGTCGAGGAATTGGGTTTTGGTATTGAAACTATGCCCCGATTCCCGCGAATGACCCCGCCGGCGAATTCAATCCCACTTAAACACGCTCACATCTATGCATACGAGCGGGCTTAGTTGGTGGTTTCAAGTTGGGCTTCGGTTTCAAGACTTTTGACAAGTCTGTGCGCAATCTGACCTGCTGCGATGCGTCGAAATGCAGGCGTTTCGCCCGTTGAAAGCGAGAATTCAACTTCTCGGGAGATGATGCAACTGGATCGTAACAACTACGACTTGCTTTGGATCTTCGCCCACGAGTCGCGCAGCGTCACGGTGCGATTGAATACCGGTTTGTCTTCGGTCGAATCTGGATCCACCGAGAAATAGCCGGTCCGCTCAAACTGCACACGGTCGATTCCGTCGGGCCAACTTGTCGCCTTGGCT
>JAUIEW010000349.1 GCA_030429365.1 Phycisphaerae bacterium | reverse complement strand
CGTCAGCAGAACAGCTGACACAAACCCAAGCCCACCGCCATAAACGATCGTCTTGAGCACGCCGCTCAGCACAACCGATGCAGCCCCATGGGCCGCCGACGCGACGATGACTTCGAATATGAGAACTGCCGCCACCGCACCAACGGGATCGATCACGATGCCTTCCCATTTGAGCAGAGGTCCGATCCGACCCGCCGGCCGCATCTGTCGAAGTAGCGGCGCGATCACCGTCGGTCCGGTCACGATCAGCACAGCCCCCAGCAGCGAAGCCAATGGCCAACTGAGCCCCAACACCCATCGACCGGCCAGCATGCTCACCAGCCACGAAACGGCCCCGCCGATCAAGATCAACCGCCAAAGATCGGCGCCGACATTCTTAAGTTCGGTCAGCCGAAGCGTCAGCCCCCCTTCGTAAAGAATCAGGGCGACGGCCATCGAGACTGCAGGCAAGAGCATCTCGCCAAAAAGCCGATCCGGATCAACCCACCCAAGCCAGGGCCCAACGCCAAACCCGACGGCCAAGAGCAAAAGGATCGAAGGCAACCCCAACCGCCATGCCACCCACTGCGCAAGCACGCCGGAAACGAGAATTAAAGTCAAACCAACGAGAACAGATGGATGCAAAATGCCTCTCCAGATATGCCCAACGTTCTGATGGGTCTAAGCCGCACAGATTAGAGAATAGTACGCCAAACGTCGAGGAAAGCCACGGGCCATTGGGAAATAGGCCAGAACCAATCCTTGCACAAACGTCCTATCCTGAAGCACAATAGGCGCTTGGTTCCTCGGAACCGTGATGCGTGGTATACCGCGTGACACGGCTCCTCACTCTCTACATGGGTTCTCAATGCTAATTCTAGTATGCGTATTTGCCGTTGGAATCGTCGCGTTTCATTTGCTTGAGCAGGTGGCGCCGATCCGGACCGAATACAAATCGGGCGTGACGCGGCGCGGGTATCTTGCCGACATCACGTCGACGATCGTCAATGGGCCGGTGCTTTCGGCGCTGACCAAGATCGGCGCGGTTTACCTGGTGACCTGCATCCCCATGCAGACCAAGATCATGGGCGAGTGGGCATGGGCGGCACAGTTCGCATTGTTCTTTCTGGTCAACGACTTTGCCCGCTATTGGCTCCACCGCCTCTACCACGCCAATGATTTTCTCTGGCGAATCCACCGCGTGCACCACACCATCGTGCAGATGGACGCGATGAGCGTGTTCCGCATTCATATTCTCGAAGCCGTCATCAAGAACTGTCTCATCTTTCTGCCGTTTCAACTGCTCGGCGTCGACGAATCGGTCATCATCGTTTACTCATCGTGGGACATCCTCAAAGGTTTCTGGCATCACGCCAACCTGCGAACACACGTCGGCAAGTTCAACTTGCTATTCAACTCGGCTGAGTTGCACTGGTGGCATCACTCCACCGAAGCGCGTGGCCAACGATCAAACTACGGTTCGATCCTCTCGATCTGGGATCGATTATTCCACACGTTCTATTGGCCAGAAGGCAAGTGGCCCGGTGCGATCGGTGTGGACGGGCTCGCGGATTTTCCCGACGATTACCTCGGTCAATTTTCATCGATCCGCTACGACGATGAGCACGCTCGCAAAGCATTCACCGCGAAATCGTCTGACGCCACGACCAAACCCGCGTCGGATACGCCACAAGAAGCGTCTGCGATCGGACAAGATATCGCGGAACCTGCGTGACGTCGTAAGCAAACAGCAACAATCGGGCCAATCAGAATGCATGACGACGCTGCCAACCAACCACCCGCCAAACCCAAACGCAGCATCGCCGAATCGATTCGCGACGCGAAGTTTCGCCGCCAGCCGTCGGGGTTCGATTTCGCCTTAGCCGACCAAATCGACTTCCTTCGATCCGAACATTGGGACCGCGTAACGCATTCGTCATCGGTCTTTCTTGACCGCAAGGTGCTGGCGGCGATCGAAGCGGCTGGGCCATCCGAGATTCAGCCGCACTATGCACTGCTGTATCGCGACAGGGCGCCGGTTGCCGCACTGGTCATGCAGGTGGTCGCGATTACTGGCGGCCAACTGGTCAAGACGCCTGATGCAAACGACGCCGATGCCAAGCAATCCAGGCGACAGAAACTGGCGTCCGAAACGCTCAAACACGTGCATCGGAGGATACTCGTCTGCGGCAATCTATTGTCGTGGGGACCGCACGGCGTAGCGATTGCTGACGGCGAAGACGTTGAAAGCGTTTGGCCCGGTATCGCCGAGGCGTTGTATCGGGTGCGTCGCGCCAACAAGCTGATGGGCCAAACCGATTACGTGATGCTCAAAGACGTCTCCGCAGAACACCACGCGTCGATGGAGTCGATGCGGCGCTTTCGCTATCGCCCGAAAGAAACCGAGCCCGACATGGTGCTCGAAGTGCAGCCGCAATGGCAGGGATTTGACGATTACCTCGACACCCTCAACCGAAAGTATCGCAAACCCATCAAGAACGTATTTAAAGAATTGGAGGCGGCTGGCTGTACTGTGGAGCGCGAGGACGACGTCGCTGCACACGATGCACGACTGCATGCGTTGTATCTCGCGGTCAACCAGCGCGCGAAGGTGCGATTGGTCACAATTCCGGAAGGCTACTTCGGTGCGCTGGCCGACGCGCTCGGGCCCGACCGTTTTCGCTGCACTATTATCCGGCGCGATGGCGACATCCTCGGATTCGTAACGACGATTCGCGATGGCGACACCGCGATCGGCTACTACCTTGGCATGGACTATGCGGCCAACACCGATCTGCCGCTCTATTTTCGCCTGCTCTACGCGGTGATCGAAGCCGGTATCGACTTTGGGTGCAAACGGATTTCATTTGGGCGGACAGCGTTGGAACCGAAAGCGCGCCTCGGATGTCAACCGGTCCCGATGCACGTCTGGATTCGCCATCGGGTTCCGCTGGTCAACTACGTCGCGCAGCAACTTTTCAAAACAGTCCCCCACGACGAAGCGCCGGAACGAAGTCCGTTCAAACAGTTGTAGCGTGAAACTGTGGGAAGAATTCCTGCAAATCCGTCGGCACAATCGGCACATTTCACTGCGATTAGTCAGGAGTCCTGGGTTTCCAAAATTACAAAAGGCGATCTGCGTTGCGCGTCCATGGTTGACGTAGTCTTCATTGGCGGTAGCTTTGCTGAATCATTCACTCTTTGGGACGGATTGCTCAATGCTGAGATCATGGCTTGCCGGGATATCGACGATTGCTTTCGCGATGCTTGCGGGCGGGTGCGCTTCGAGTCAAACGCAATGCGAAACGGTGCGCCCGACGGCCAACGATCTCTTCCGCGTCACGACGATTGCGCCATTCCCGCGCGGACTGGCGATGGTTGATGGCGAATTATACGTGCTCTGTCGTGGCCGAGTGCGCGGTGCGGGTGGTGTGTCGGCTGAGGTGAACGACCAAGCCGGCACGATTTACGTCGTCGATCCGAAGGTGGCTGAACCGGTCACGCAGACCGAGTTGGGCGACGATATTCGAAGCAATGGACGCATCTTCGCCCTGCCGACTGATCCACCCTTCGCCCTTTGGGATCGAAACGCCAATCCGCCCGAATCCGACCGACTCACCGATCGACCCTACTGCACGTTTCGCTACCACGAACCGACGAGTAGCTTCTACATCTGCGCGTTTTCAGGCATCGATCAACCGAAGAAACCGGGGGCGGTCTCGTTCAGCAAGAATCTGACCGACGCGTTGTTTCGCTACGACCTGCGCACAAAGCGTTGGCACGAAGTTGAGCGTCATGACATCGCATCTGGGGGCAGCTATCCCCATCACGATGTCACCGTCAAAAACCCGCCGCACGGTTGGCTCAATGGTCCGGACAATTGCTTGCCGGTGAGTCGATGGCTTTACGCGGTGGCGAAGGACAACGACTGTCTGGTTCGCTACGACCTGAAGCCGCTGGAGTCCGATCCAAACG
>JAUIEW010000348.1 GCA_030429365.1 Phycisphaerae bacterium | reverse complement strand
GAAGATGAACATCACCGCGCTGAGCAGGTAGGCGACGTTGACGATCAGCGATTTCAGCTCGGGGCTCATTTGTTCTTCTTCCCGCCGAACATCCCGAGCATGCGATCGGTCACCAGGAAGCCACCGATCACGTTGATGGTCGCGAAGGCGATCGCGATGCACCCGAGGATGTTCGAGACGCTGGGCTCAGCGGTCTTCGCGGCGTAGAGCGCGCCCACGATGGTGATGCCGCTGATCGCGTTGGCGCCGCTCATCAGCGGCGTATGCAACGTGGGCGGCACCTTGGTGATGATCTCGAAACCGATGAAGATTGCGAGCACGAAAATGGTGATTCCGGTGATCAGTGTCATTGTTTGGCACCTTCAGCATTATCTGATGACGGCTGCGACTCTTCCGCAGGCGGAGTTGCCGCAGTTTCTTGCTTGACGAGTTCGGGCAGTTGCATCAACTCCCGGATTCGCGGATGGACAATTTCACCGCCGGTCGTGATCACGCACCCGACGTTGATTTCATCTTCCATGTCCAGGTTGAGCGACCCATCCTTGACCAGATGCAAGAGCAACGTTTGAATGTTGCGCGAATACATCTGACTGGCGTGGAACGGAACACTCGCAGGCAGATTCGCCGGCCCCATGATCGTGACGCCATGCTCGACAACTGTCTTGTCGCACTGGGTCAGTTCGCAGTTGCCGCCGCGCTCAGCCGCCAGGTCGATAATCACGGCGCCGGATGGCATGCCTTTGACCATGTCGGCGGTGATCAAAACAGGCGACTTCTTGCCGGGGATCGCCGCCGTGGTGATGACCACATCGTGTTCGGCGACCACCTTGGTCATGAGTTCGCGCTGTTTGCGGAGGAACTCGTCGCCCATTTCCTTGGCATAACCGCCTTTGTCTTCCGCGCCACCGGTGGAAAGCTCCATTTCGACGAATTTTCCGCCGAGGCTTTCGACCTGTTCGCGAACTGCCGGCCGCACGTCATAACCACTGACCACCGCGCCAAGGCGCTTCGCGGTTGCGATCGCCTGCAACCCTGCGACGCCCGCACCGATGACGAACACCTTGGCCGGCGAAATCGTACCAGCCGCCGTCATCATCATCGGGAACATTTTGGGCAGATGCGCTGCAGCGAGGAGCACGGCTTTGTACCCGGCGATGTTGGCCATCGACGAGAGCGCGTCCATGCTCTGGGCGCGGGTGATGCGGGGGACCATTTCCATGCTGACAGCAGTCACCTGCTTTTCAGCAAGCTTGCGGTTGCGATCAAATTCGACGAGCGGATCGAGGAACGTGATCAGCACCCCGCCGGATTTGAGAAGATCGACTTCGTCGCGACCGGATGCGTCGTTATGAGGTGGCGACACTTTGACGACGATGTCAGCGTTGCCCCAGAGCGCCCCGACATCCGATTCGATCGAAGCGCCTGCTTTCGTGTATTCCTCATCGCTGTGGCTGGACGCGGCGCCGGCACCGCTCTGAACGACGACATCGATGCCAGCTTTCTTGAGCTTGCCCACTGCGTCGGGAACGAGGGCCACCCGATTCTCGCCATCATGCAATTCTTTGGGAACGGCTACTTTCATGTGTTCAACCCGATGTGATCCGTCGTGTGGCCCGTTTTGTCGATTCCACACTTGCCTCACTTAGCAACAAACGAACAGGATTGACAGTGCGCCTTTGATCCGCAGCATGCCGACCGCTCAGCAAACTTGACGAACCCCAGACAAGTGGCGAGTGTAGCCGCCATGTCATGGGACGCAACCACCATTGCAAGGCCCATTCCACAAAGAGGGATTGGCCACGATGATGGGCTGGTGAACATTATCGTCTGTGTAACTCATCGTTCGGACGTTGGAACCGTCTTGACAATTCTTTGTGACTTTGTCATAGAAAAACGCCGTTTTGGGCCAATTGATCCGCTTAAACACGAGAAATCGATGCCATGATCGACGTCAACAATCTCTCCAAGAATTACGGTTCGTTCCGGGCTGTCGACAACATCTCCTTCTCTGTCGATGAAGGGGAGATCGTCGGATTCCTCGGGCCAAACGGTGCGGGAAAGACGAGCACGATTCGAATCCTGACGTGTTATCACCCAGCCACATCGGGAAAAGCCACAGTCGGCGGGTACGATGTCTTCACCCAATCGATGGAAGTTCGGCGCATGATGGGGTACCTGCCCGAAGCCACACCGCTCTACCCGGAGATGCGCGTCCGCGAGTATCTGCAGTTTCGCGGAAAGCTTCACGGCCTCGACCGAAGCCAACGGGCGTCGGCTATTTCGCGCGTGACCGAACGGTGCTGGCTTGGTGAATTCGTGAACCGCCCCATCGGGCATCTGTCCAAAGGAATGAAGCAGCGCGTCGGTTTGGCGGACGCCCTGCTTTGCGATCCGAAGGTGCTCGTGCTCGATGAGCCGACCATCGGACTTGACCCCACACAGATTCGCGAGACCCGAAACCTCATCAAACAGTTGGGCGATCACCACACCATCCTGTTCAGCTCGCACATCCTCAGCGAAGTCGAACAGACGTGCAGCAAGATCATTCTCATCGCCAAGGGTAAGGTCATCGCCCAGGGCTCGCCGGCAGAGCTTCGCGAGAAGGTCAGTGCAGATTCCAAGATCATCGCCGAAGTCAAAGGCCCGTCGAAAGAGATCCAAGCCGCGATTGACGCCATTGAGGGCACCCGCACCGTCGAACTCGATCCGACCCACACCGGCAGCGATGCCGGCGATTGGAATCGGTTCATCATCACCGGCAACGGGCAGCGCGATATTCGCGAACCGGTGGCCCGTGTCATTCAGGACAAGGGTTGGGGCTTGCGGGAACTACGCCGCGAAGTCGCCAGCCTCGAAGACTTCTTCGTCAAGATCATCGCTGAACAAAAAAACTAGGTCGCACTTCGCCCGTCGCCGACAAGATTCGGCTCGGTACATCTGCGGTTTCGATACGTTTGAGGAGTGAACAGTCAATCATGCGAAACGTTTCACCTGTGATGCAAAGAGAATTGGGCGCGTTTTTCTACAGCCCGATCGCATACGCGGTGTTGACGATATTCCTGCTCCTTCTGGGAATTTTCTTCACCGCGACGACATTTCAACCGGGCAACCAGGCGTCGCTCGAAGGGCTCGCCAACCTGATGCCGGTTGTGTTCGTGCTCTTTTTGCCGGTTTTGACCATGCGGCTTTTGAGCGACGAATACCGCACCGGAACCATCGAAACGTTGATGACCGCACCGATCGGCGAAACCGACGTCGTGATCGGAAAATTCCTCGGCGTGCTGGTCTTCTTCATCGTGATGCTCGCGACCACGCTGCTATATGCGTTTATCGTCAACGCCTATGGCCAGCTCGATTGGGGCATGACCGCTTCGACCTATCTGGGCATGCTTCTGCTCGGCGCGTTGTATCTTTCGGTCGGCTTGTTCTTCAGCGCGTGCACCGGCAACCAGATCATCGCGGCGGTTAGCAGCATGGTGCTTCTCTTGGTCTTCACGTTCCTCTCCGACTACCTGGCGATGCAGGCAAGCGGCGCGTTGAAACTAACATTGCGTCATCTTTCGATCCGTGAGCATTTCAGCGGATTTACCCGCGGACTTCTGGATGGCAATGACATCGTGTTCTTCGTCACGTCGACGGGGCTGTTCCTATTCCTGACGGTCAAAGTGCTGGAGTCAAGACGATGGCGGTAACGGCTGATCAGAATACACAGAAATCAAACGTCCTCGTCGGGCTCAACGTGGTGCTGATGGTCGTGCTGGCCGTCGCACTGGCGGCTGGCCTGCAATGGCTTGGTCTGACACGACTGGGCCGAGTGGACGTCACCTCGTCAGGCATCAACAGTCTGACCGAGCCCACCGAAGCACTGCTCAAAGGCCTCGATCAGAAGATCACGCTAACGAGTCTCTATTTCAAAACGGACATCGAAGACAAGGACCAGGATCGCTACCGGTCGGCCGT
>JAUIEW010000347.1 GCA_030429365.1 Phycisphaerae bacterium | reverse complement strand
CTGAATGGTGTTGGCTTGGATGGATCGGGTGTCATTATTGCCAACGTCGACGGCGGTATCTACGACACCCACCCCGATCTGGTCAATCGAATGCTTGGTTGCACCGGCAGTACTTGTGGCGGCAGCGCGACCGACGATCACGGAACGCACACCGCGGGAATCATGGCCGGCGACGGTTCATCGGGCACACTCGACGGCTTTGGTTTTCTTCGTGGAATGGGCGTCGCGCCCGGTGCGAATCTCGTCGAGCAGGTTTACTCGCCGACGTTCACGCAGCCGAACGGCATGTTGACGCTGATGTACGATTCGTACGCAAACGGTGCACTCCTCTCTGGAAACAGTTGGGGACCGGCAGGAACGCCGCGTGGTTATGACGATGACACCATGCAAGTTGATATCGGTGTTCGCGATGCTTCAACCGGCACACCGGGGAATCAGGAGTTCACTTATGTTCTTTCGTTCATGAACGGTAATGGTGGAAATCAGACCCAGGGTACACCCGACGAAGCCAAAAATATCTTCACGATCGGCTCCACCAAAATGCAGTCATTCAGTGGTGCTCAGGATCTTAATATCAATGACTTGTCATCAAACACGGCCCACGGACCGGCGCTTGACGGTCGACTGATTCCGCACATGGTTGCACCGGGTTGCTATGTCGATTCGCCTGACAGCGCAACGGGATACGGAACCAAATGCGGAACGAGCATGGCCTCCCCGCAGGTCTCCGGTGGTGTGGCGCTCTTCATGGAGTACTACCGCAGCCTGCCTGGTTTCGTGAGCGATCCAAGCCCGGCAATGGTCAAAGCAGCATTCCTGCCGGCCGCCATCGACCTCGCCGGTTTCGACGACGCGGACGGCGGCACCCTGGGGCATCGCTTCGACGCCAAGCAAGGTTGGGGTCGCATGGACCTCGAAGCTGTCGTCGATCCAACAGAAACCGTTCGATACTTCGACAACCCGATGGTCTTCGACAATACCGGCGAAGAATGGAACATCGTGCTGTCGGCAGAGGACCCGTCGAAGCCTTTGAAAATGATGCTCGTCTGGACAGACGCACCCGGTCACGGACTCGGCGGTTCGACGCCTGCGTGGAACAACAACCTCGACCTGATTGTTGAATCTGGCGCGAGTTCTTTCCGCGGCAACAACTTCGACGCCAACGGCTGGTCGCAGTCGGGTGGTTTGCCTGACACGCAGAACAACACCGAAGGTGTTTTGATTGGACCGACGGCGACGGGCGCCTACACCGTTCGCGTGGTGGCGAGCAACCTGACTTCCGATGCGATCCCCGGCGTCGGTGACGCGACCGATCAGGACTTCGCGTTCGTCTGCTACAACTGCGCGGAAGAGCCTGGCTTCACCATGTCAGCCGATCCGACGAGTGTGGATGTATGCACACCGGATGACGCCCAATACAACCTCGATATCGGCACGATTCTTGGCTTCAGCAATTCGATCGACCTCGCGGCCACCGGTAATCCAGCTGGCACGACGGTTGGCTTCAGCGTGAATCCGGTTGTCCCAGGAAACAGCAGTGTTATGACGGTCAGCAACACCGGCGCCGCGTCGGCTGGCTCATACATCATCAACGTGACTGGTACCGATGCGGTCACCCCAGAGGTCAAGAACATCAACGTAGAACTCAACGTGACCACGACTGTCCCTGGATCGATTTCGCTGTCGGCACCGGCAGACGGAGCCATCAACACGGCCATCGCGCCAACGCTTGAATGGAGCGCCGCGTCACAGGGTACTGAATACGAGGTTCAGGTTGCGACCGATTCTGGCTTCTCGAACGTCGTATACTCGAACACAACGACCGATACGAGCGACGCGGTAGGCTCGCCCTTGGACACGTTGACGACGCACTATTGGCGCGTCCGTTCGACCAACATTTGCGGCACCGGTGCTTACTCGGCGACATTCAGTTTCACGACCAGTGATGTGCCGTCGATTCTGCTCGTCGACGACGATGACAACAGTCCTGACACTCGGCCGACCTACGAATCGGTGCTCAACACGCTGGGCGTTGATTTTGACGTCTGGGATACCAACGACAGCGACAACGAGCCAAACGCATCGCAGTTGGCGCAGTATGAACTGGTTGTCTGGTTCACCGGTGACGCCTTTGGATTCGGGTCTTCAGCGACAGCAGGTCCAGGCGCTACAGGTGAAGCCGCGCTATCGACCTGGTTGGACAATGGCGGATGTCTTGTCATCAGCAGTCAGGATTACCATTTCGACAAGGGTTTGACGTCACTGATGACCAGCTATATGGGCGTTAGCAGTGTTGACGACGACACCGATAAGTCTTCGGTGACGGGCGTTGGCTCGATCTTTGGTGGTTTGGGACCGTATTCTCTCAGTTATCCGTTCTCCGACTACAGCGATACGATCACGCCGAGCGCATCGGGCGAAGTCGCGTTCAGCGGAAACAATGGAACTGCGGCCGTCAAGAACAGCACCGGCGACCATACGGCTGTTTACATGGCCTACCCGTTCGAAGCGCTTCCGGCAGCCGGCCGCTTGGAAGTGATGACGGCGATTTTGGGCATGTGTGAACCCGATGATCCGTTCGCCGGATACGATGGCTGCATGACCGGCCCGGACAACGGTCCGGTGGCGCCGGCTTGCATCGAGTTTGACCTCGACGGTGACGACGACATCGACCTGTTCGACTTCTTGAAGATGCAGAGCACGTACTAGTTAGAGCCTTCGCGCCACGAAGATCGGGTGCGATTGAAGTCAACAACAGAGGCGGGAGGCTTGCAGACGCAGGCCTCCCGTTTTTTGTGCGCGAGAAGCCAAACGTCGTCTTACGGGAAAAATGCGCCCGGCAGGATTCGAACCTGCGACCCTTGCTTTAGGAAAGCAATGCTCTATCCAACTGAGCTACGGGCGCTGCAGTCAGAAAGGTTACCAAGGAATCGTGCTGTCGCAACAATGCCGGTCCTTGCGGGCACCAATCGGTCCATGTTCGCTCGAATTCTCCTTCCAAGAACCGCCCATCGCCGAATTCCCGCGATCTGCATCCTGCCCTTGGCGTTGGTGTAAAAAGGGCGGGCGACGCCTGCGACGCCGCTGAATCTGGACGGCCGAACTTGTTTAGACTGGCGGCGTAGAACCTGATGAAAACAACTCGGAGGACATGCCATGAAACGCATCACCTGCATTTGCGGCATATTTCTTGCCGGCTTGGGTTTGTCGGTCATCGTCAGCGCCGAGGAATCAATGGACGGTGATTCGCAGCGCGACAAGAAGTTTTCCGAAGCGACAATATCCGAATGGAACGATCGCTACGAACACATCCAACATGAAATCGAATCACTTCCCAACCATGAGTGGGCTGGCAGTTATTACCACGGTGACGGACTTGGCGTAAACGCATCGCTGACGATGGCGCCCTCCAACGGATTCGTTTTCGTGTGGACAGGATGCTTGGGGGTCTACGATCGAAACTATGGCGACGTGACCCACACTGACCGGGGAACGATTCAACTTCGTTTTGAGTTTGTCAACGACGAAAAAGGCTTTCAAGGCGTGTCGCCTGAGTTCGTGCCAATCGCATGGGGAGAGCGTCACTATTTGCTTGAACCCGACCGCGTGATTGATTTCTGCAATTCAGTGAATTCGGGGTGGGAACCGCGCGATGGGGCGCATGGATTTTATTTCCTAAGGCGGGGCGACGAATCAAAGCCTGTCGAGGGCATGCCTACGGTTGATGATTTCCAAAAGCCATACATGCCCGCCGACGCAATCAAAGCCCAGATCATCGAGGTGGGTGAATCAACTTCAACCACGTCCGAGTACGGAATCACAACCGTTACGGCCAAGGTGAAGCTCAATGTCGGGAGCAATGACAAAGTGCTTCCCGGAATGGTCTTCAATCTCTACCCTCCGGAGTGCGCACGATTGGGCAATCGCGTCAAAGTCTTGAATGTCAGCGAGAGTACATGCGATGCCGAAATGCGATATATCAGCA
>JAUIEW010000039.1 GCA_030429365.1 Phycisphaerae bacterium | reverse complement strand
GGTGCGTGATGTTCTGGTTGCCCCGAACGATGACATCGACACCGAAGTCGGCGGCGGCGACGGCGTGGAAGACGTCAGCGTCGGCACGATCCTCGACGCTGTCGGCATCATCGACGACGACTACCCGGTCAGCGACGCGATCTACTTTGGCGCGGTGGCCATCGGCCCCGACGGTACGACGGTGCCAGCCGGCGGCGCACGTTGCCCGAATGGCGTCGACACAGACACGCTCGACGACTGGGTCGTTCTCAGTAAAGCCATCGATGGCAGTGACGGCTGCGTTCCCTTCACACCCGGGATTGACAACCCGGCAACCTGCGGCGGCGACTTCAACGGCGATGGCTTTTTCGATTTGAGCGACTATGCGGGCATGCAGGGCTGCATGGGATCGGCGTCAGTCGAATGCTCGGCCATGGAACTCGACGGCATCTGCGGTATTACACTCGAAGACTACGACATCTTCGTCACACAACTGGCAGGCCCCTAAGATCTGGTGCCATTGCGTGAGTTGATCGAATGGCAATGCCGGGTCAGACACCGGCATTGTCTTGCATTGCTCGCGCGATCGTGCTAAGAATAAAGTGGACTCCGCGTAGTCAGTGATACGAGTGATGGAAAAACTGCGTTCATATATCTTGGTGGGATTCTTAGCGGCGACGCTTGCCATTCCGGCCAGCGCGTGGCATACCCATCACGATGATGACGACCATCACGGCAATCCCGATGAATCTTGCTCGGTGTGCTATGTCGTCAAAGCCACCTCGACTGCAATCGTCACGTCCGCACCGGCTCAGTTCACAGCCGACATCAGTTGGGCGCAGATTCCTGAGCCCGCACAATCTTCAAACCACCGTTCGCTGCCGACAGGCCAACCCAGGGCACCACCCCATATCTCCTAAGCCAATAGCCGCATAACTCAATCAATCGACAACAGATCGTCGGTGTGCGCCTGCGCGCCCATCGCGTCGCAAAGCCCTTGCCTCCGTTTTCCGGTGGCGCGGGACGGCTTATTCCATAGGAGAAAATCCGATGGGCAAGAGAGAACCCTTCTCTCGTCGAGGCTTCACGCTCGTCGAGTTGTTGGTTGTCGTGTCCGTGATTGCCTTGTTGATCGCCATCTTACTTCCGGCGCTTTCGAAAGCGCGCCAACAAGCCCGCAGAACTGTCTGCGCCAGCAACCTGCGCAGCATGGGACTCGCGGTGCATGCATACGCCACGTCCAATGATGGCCACCTCGTCACCGTGGGGTTGGCCCATGGCGGATCGGTCGACGAAGACGCGGCGTGGATCAACACGCTCGAAACCGAGTACGGCAACGCGCTTGTCGCCCGCTGCCCGTCGGACAAGAGCCCGCATTGGAAAGTCCCGCCGGAAGGTACGACCGAACTGCGGCGCGTCAGCTATGCCACCAACTACTACACGGTCAAACCGATCGCCGATGTTGGGCCTTACGATCGGTTGAGCCTGTTCAAGAAGCCCGCGCAAACCGCGTACATGGTTGAGTTGGCCGAGTTGGGCGAGTACGCCGTCGCCGATCACGTTCATCCGGAAAAGTGGCTCATCGATCCCGAGCGGAAATCGAAAGAGGAAATGGAGGTCGAGCAGCATGTCAATCTCGCCAACTATCTCTTCATCGATACGCATGTCGAATCGCTGACTTTCAAAAAGACGTACGACATCGATTACGACCTGAGCACGCTGTCGAAGATCGTCTGGAAACACAACCTATACGACCCAGCCGTCGCGTACTAAGTCGCAACCCGTTGGATGGACAGCGCCCGTCATGTCGCGGGGATTCAAACAGCGGTGGGCACGGCCCACCCTGCCGTTTCCTACCCGCCCCTGTGACTCGCGAGAAAGGAGGCGCAACCAAGAAAGAGCAAATGTTGAGTTCAAATAGGCGTACTTGATTGTTTTTAGGTTTCTAACCAATGGAGAAGTCTCTCATGACTAACAAAAACAAGGTTCTTACTCTCGGCGTTGCAATCGCAGCGTCTTTCTCAACGATCGCCCGCGCGGGCGACGAACATGGGCACGAAGGCGATTTCATCGTCGGCCGCAGCGGCTCGGGGCAACTCGCCCTCGAGTTCGATAGCGACGAAGCGTTCGAATTGCCCATCGTGACGTTGATTCCCGGTGATGGATTCGGTTTGGACGATCCGGGCTTCATGGCCCTCGATACCGATGAACCCGGCGAAGATTTCTACACGCTCGCAGGAACGGCTGAAATCGCGATCGAACTGATCGGTAAGGATGCGGACCTGCAGGTGCTTGACGACACCATCTTCTCGACCCTGCTGGCCACACCCGGCGACCAGTGGGCGTTGCCGACGGGCGATACGTTCGATGTGCATCCGTTCTGGTTCGTGGATGATCCGGACTTCTCGGAGTTGGGTCAGACGTTCATGTTCAACTTCAAGGTCGTCGACCTCAGCGGCACGTACACCGATTCAACCACCTACAACGCCGAATTCATTGCCGTCCCCGAACCCCAAAGCCTCATGCTGGGACTGATGGGCGCGATGGCATTGGTGCGTCGTCGCCGTCAGTAAGTGCTGGACTTTCCGTCGGAGGGAAAGGAAGTGAAGGGGCAGCGCCGGAGCGGGTTGGCAGAACATGCGCCTGCCGCTCGCCCGGCGCCGCCAGCGTTATTTCAAGTGTAATCGGGCACGACGACATGTCCAAGTCGGCCCCGTATTTGGAGACAGCAATGAAAGAAGCGAATTCGCAATGTTCAAGTGGCCGGATGTTGACCGCAATCACCCTTGGGATCCTGGTTTCATCGCAGGCCGCCAGCGCCCAACATACGGGCGACGTCATCGTCGGCATCAACAGCAACGGCCAATTGGCTGTCGACCCCACCGGCTTCGTGCCCGACGAGAATTACTACACACTTCCAGTCGGTGGCGTGTTCTTTCCCGGCTGGGCTGACTCGTCACCCGGTTTCGATCACCTTGTGACCGCACAGCCGCAAGACGACATCTACCCCATGCAGTCCGGGGCGTCGATCCACCTCGAAGTCGTCGGCGTCGATCCGACATTTCAATTGGTGGTGCTGGGAAATCCGCCGCAGTTTCTCGACACGCCCGGCGAGTCGACGTTCCTCGGCGATCACACGCTGCACGAGCACCTGACGTTTCACATCAACGCCGACTCGCCCGCCTACGATCCCGACCAATGCGTCTGGCACGCGTCGTTTCTGCTGTATGACGCTGGCTCGACCACGTACGCCGACTCGCAGCCGTTCACCTTTCAGTTCACCAACATCGACTTGCGCGATGCCGACGGCGACTTCGACGAAGACGCAGACATCGACAGTGACGACTTCGCCGCTCTAGCCGCATGCCTGCAAGGCCCCAACGAAACACCAACACCAAGCGATCCGCAAGTGGGCACCTGCGAAGTCGAATGCATCAACGCATTTGATTTCGATGAAGACTTCGATATCGATCTGGAGGATTACGCGGCATTCTGCAGGGAGCATGTGAACAAGTAGGGCGGACATCCCAACGTGAATTGCATTGGGCGGCCAAGGACTCCGTTCCATTGGAAATTTGTGATTCGGTTAAATAGCTCAAGTAGCGCGATTCAAGAACTCAATGACCATCGATTGAATTGCGGTTCGATCTGCGGGGAATCAATGCGCCGACAGTCAGCAGTAGTAAAGTTGTCGGTTCAGGAGTAAGCCCGGCACTGGACCTTGCGGATCCGTCAACTTGTACGAACTCGTACAGACTGGGGACGTCAGTCTGCCCTTCAAAGTTTTGCCCCCATCCGACTGTTGTGCCATTTGCCCGAATCGCCATGTTGTGGTGCCAACCGGATCCAATGGCTAGAAAATCATTTCCAGAAGGAACATCCAGAACTCCCCAATTCGACCTCCCCCAAGCCACTAGCGATCCATCTGAACGAAGTGCAAGGCCGTGATTCGAACCGACTGACATCGCGACGAAATCGTTGCCAGCAGGAACATCCGCTTGTCCGTAATTGTTCCAGCCCCAGCCAACCAATGACCCATCTGCCCTGAGAGCGTACGAACTCTGCGCATCCGCAGCGATAGCCACAAAATCACTCCCAGAAGGAACACTGTCCTGAAGTCCGTACGCGTTTGACCCCCACGAGACAATCGAACCATCACTACGCAAGGCTAGGCTGTGTTGGTCCCCGGCCTGCACAGCCACAAAATCGTTGCCAACTGGTACATCTGTTTGGCCAACAACGTTGTTGCCCCAACCATAAATCGAACCATCAGTGCGCAGAGCCAAGCTAAAACTGTGTCCTGCCGCCACTGCGGTGTAATTGTTGCCACCCGGTGGTGTTGCTATTCCATTTTCGTTGCTTCCCCAACCAGCTATGGAACCATCCTGCCGCAATGCGAGACCGTGCCAGTTCCCGAGATCGATTGCAATAAAATCATTGCCTGAAGGTGCGTTCAACATTCCGCTATCTGAATCGCCCCAGGTGATAATCTCGCCACCTAGAGCCGAAGGACAACACCATGCCAAAGCTGTCGCGGCGCACGTGAGACCGCGAAGAAACAGCACTTTCCTGTCAGACATTTTCGAGAGACCTCCTTAGAGCGCCCAGTGCGAGCTAGGATAGCGGTGGTTCGGAGAGATTCGTCATCGAGAACCATGAGAGAGTATCTTCAATCGACGTGCCGGCCCTTAGTGTGCCTGCATCGAACCATCCATTTGAAGACTACTAGAACACATTGAGTGATTCAAGACTGGGCTTGCATTTGATAGGTAGATTTCCGGAGGTATTGACGACCTTCTGGCTTTGTATTGAATCTTGAATTGTGTGTTCGCTTCGAGTGAATTGGCCCGTTGTCATGCGAGCGATTTTCGTAGCGTACTTCTTTACTTGGGCGATCAACCGTGTCGTCAGCGAATAACGTAACCGTTTTCGTACGTTGCGTATTCGGTCGAGCCGTCCTGCGGGCGGTCGATGTCGACGATGCTGCCCTTCGGGTACCAGTAGTCGATGCGGCGGGAGTTCTTTTCACTGATGCGTTCGACATGGGCGTCGAAGAACATCGCATTGATGCCGCCGCGGTGGCGATAGCTTAGCGGGATGTTGGCGCCGCCGCTGGGGCTTCGCTTTCCATACGCCCGCGATTCCGTCCACCACGCCCCGGCGCTGGTAAACGATCCAAACCAGTGCGGTTTGAAATCGTGGTCAAAGTCGAGAATCAATCGCGGCGGCAGGTAGCGCGTCCCGTCGGCCACGCATATCTTCTCGGCGGCTGTCCCGACTTGCCCAAGGCGACTCTTGAAGTGTTTGACATCCACTTCCCAATCGGGCGGGTTGCGTTTGATCCAGTAGACCACGCCCGCACCCGGTGGAGCCAACGGATGCTCCGCGATGTATTCGCCCGGCGCGGTGTCCTGCCCCCACTGCTGAAAGTGAACCGGCATCAGATAGCTGATTCCGTTGAACGCGCCGTTCTCGTCCACATCCTTAACGAACAACTCGTGATCGACCGGCTGCTCTTCATCATCACCCGGGTCAACGTAAAGGATTGACTTGAAGTTGACGCTCGTGCACTTGAAGTGATCGAGCAGGAATCGAAAGCGTTTGGCTCTGCCGACCGGCAGCGCGGTGGAATTGGACAGAATCGGCGTCATCCAATCATAAAGTTGAACGGGGATGGTGGGCTTGGCCATGGGCGAACCATCACCCGGATAGCCTGCGACCCAGGTGGCCATCCCGCTGGTGTTGCGGCCGGGAATCCACTCATCGTTTTCGACGAAGTATCCGCTCATGGCCGTGGCGAAACCGCGCTGCGTGCCCATGCAGACGACGCCCTTGGCTTGCGCGCGGGCTTTCTTGAGACTGGGCAGAAGGATGGCGATCAAAAGCGCAATGATGGAGATCACCACGAGAAGCTCAACCAAAGTGAACCCCGTCGCGCGGTTTACGCCGTGGAGCGAGCCACGACACGTCTGTCGTCGGTAAACGTTGATCATCGCCATGGATTCAAGTGTCCCCGCCCGATTTGCCTCATGCCCTGCTGTAAACACCCCAGGCACCTTCGAATTGTATCACGACAAAGCCCGCCTGCGAAAGCGATAATGGGCGTCCCAAAATGCTGATTTCTGCCGTCCAAACGCGAATTCGTCTCTTGAAGGAACACCGATGGACGGATAGCATCCCCCGCAACTGCGTTGACGCCCCATTCAAGCCGATACGTATGAAGCAAGAATCAAATCGGCTGAGGTAGTAATCCCAGCCGAGTCTCAGCGAGAACCCAGAACCGATGCCTGAAGAATGCCCGTTTGCGGGGCCTGCACAGGACCTGCCCGCCGACTCTGAAGTTGGCGAATCCGACCCGACCACGCCGTTCAACCGGTTGCGACAGTCGCTTTCCGGCGGAACGTTGGAGCGCATCGCCCGTAAGCCTTCGGTGTTTCATTCGATCCTGTTGGCGACGATGGGGATCTTGCTCACCGTCTTCCTGATCCGCCGAGCCGGCGACTTGTCCACACTGGGCGACGTCCTTCGCAACAATCAGAATCGTATCTTCGGATTCTTTCTTTTCACCAACGCTTACGTCGCGCTGAAGGGGTTGGCTCTTCGCCGTGCGGCGATCAGTTGTCGTGTGCAGACATCACTTTGGCGCACCACCCGGACGTTTTGCGAATCATCGCTGGTGGGTTTGATCGTCGCGAAGATCGCATCAGACGTTTACAAGTACACGCGCGTCGGCGACGGTTCGCGAAATGACAAAATCCGGACGATTCTGGTGTATCGCATCGCGGCGATTATCGCGGTGTTGATGTTGTCGGGCGTGGTCTCGATCATCTGGGCTGGCACCGTCTCGTTGCAATCCGGGCTCGCCTGGCTCGTTCCGATTGTTGTCCTCACGATCATCACCGCGACCTTCCGCAACCGTGTCACCAATTGGATTCGCGAGCACGGCCGCATCCTCCTGCAAATTCTGCCGTTCACAGTCGCAGCCTTGATCGCCAAGATTGGCGGGCTGGCGCTCTTGCTCGGTGTGTCGCTCGATGGCGAGTTGATTCAGGTGGCAGCCGCTTTCCTCCTCATCGGATCGCTGGCGTCGATGACGCAGGTCCCTGCTGGCGTCGGACTGCTCGATGCCGGTTACGCAGTCTTCCTGACCAAGTACGTCGGGGCAAGCGGGGCAGAGGCGGCTGCATTCTTGATCAGCTTCCGATTGCTGGGCCCGATGTACGTTGCGGCAATCGGTGGAATCAGCATCGCCGCCACGAGTACGGCCCGCATCTGTTGGCAAAAAGCAATCCAACAGCAGCAGCAACAATCGGCATGACATTCGCATCTTCGCTTCGCCCCAACACATGTACCGTGTGATTCTCCCCATGGCATTGCGAGGCGTCGCAGCGCGCAGTATCGTCCAGCGATGAAATCCAAACGCATCCAACCCGCCACGCGCCCGCTCGATGCGGCGGTGTCAGTCCCCGGGTCCAAATCGCTGACCAATCGCGCGCTCGCCATCGCCGCGCTTGCCGACGGGACGACCACCCTGTCGGACGCACTCTATTCAGACGACACCGAATTGATGATCGCGTGTTTACAGGTGCTGGGCATTCGCGTCGAAACCGACCTCGAAGGCTGCCGCATGGTGGTCCACGGCTGCGGTGGAAACATCCCGGCGACGGATGGCGAATTGTTCTGCGGCAACAGCGGGACCACGATCCGTTTCTGCACCGCGCTGTGCACGCTGGGCAAGGGACAGTACACGCTGGACGGCAACGATCGCATGCGTCAGCGCCCCATCGCCGACCTGGTCGGCGCCCTTCGCGCAACTGGCGCGGTCATCGGCTACGAAGGCGCCGAGGGGTTTCCCCCGGTCACCGTTCGCGGCGGCGGCATGCGGACATCGAAGATCACCATGATCGCCCCACCGTCGAGTCAATACGTCAGCGCCATCTTGATGGCCGCCCCCTACGCCACGGGTGACATCTTTCTTGAAATCAAGGAGACCATCAGCGCGCCATATCTGTCGATGACCACCCGCATGATGGAGGCGTTCGGCGTCTCGGTCATCTCGCGGCAAACCGATTCAACGATGCGTTTCGTCGTACCCGCGCCCCAGCGATACGTCGCGGGCAATCATGTCATCGAACCCGACGCCTCAAATGCGTCGTATTTCTTCGCAGCGCCTGCGATCGCGGGCGGGCAGATCACCGTCAAGAACCTCGGGACGGAAAGCATTCAAGGAGATGTGCGCTTCGCCGGAGTGCTCGAACAAATGGGCTGCCGCGTTGAACGCAAACCAGACGTAACCACTGTCCGTGGCCCTGACACGCCGAGTGGCTTGAAGGGAATCGACATCGATCTCAATGACATGCCCGACACGGCGCAGACGCTGGCAGTGGTGGCGCTCTTTGCCGATGGACCGACCATTATCCGCAATGTCGGCAGCTTGCGGGTAAAGGAAACCGATCGGTTGTCGGCGCTTTCCAAAGAACTCAAGAAACTCGGTGCGGGCGTATACACGACGGAGGATTCAATCGAAATCACGCCCCCAACCGCGTATCAGCCGGCAAGCATCCATACCTACGACGATCACCGGATGGCGATGAGCTTTGCGTTGGCAGGGTTGCGCATCGAGGGTGTCGAGATCGAAGACCCGACTTGCGTCAACAAGACGTTCCCCGACTTCTTCGATCGATTTGAAGCGATGTACGACTAGCCGCGATTAGTTTGCGACCAGGTTCTCACCGCGCAGGTCGATGGTGCGTTTGTTTCCACCGGTGGAGAACCGCACGGCTTGTCGACCTTTGTCGAGCAGAAACAGGTACACAAGCTGATAGTCTTTCTTGAAGTGCTGATTCTTGATTTTGTTGAAACCTTTGAAGCGCCCACCGCCTGATTCAAACGTCGGATAGTAGGTCAATTCAACGTAGGTTTCGCCGCCAACATCCGCGACCGCATATTTCCCGCACGCGAGGATCTTGTTGCCCTGATCGTCTTCGACGGTGTAATTCTCAAGCGTCTGAACGCTGAAGTTCAACGCCCGCCCCAACGTGCTCTTGGCATTGAGGCTTTCGACGTTCAGTTGAAGCAGCGCCTTTCCGCTGGGCACTTTCAAGCCGCTGACCGGCCCACTCGATTTGACGTTGCCTTGGTCGTCGAGCTTTCCGGTCAACACACCCTGGGAAAGAACGCCCGATTGAATTTCTGTATCGAGTTCCTGAAACGCGGTGAAAGTGATGGGCAGGTCGCTGCCAAACCGCGACGATTTGAACTTCACGCCGGACACGCGTCCACCCCCCGTCGAATTCGAGGAGTTGTTTGACTCTGACGATGAAGCGGTGCGCGTCGGCTCCACGGGGTCGGCGGCATCGACCTGCGGAAGCGAGTTGGGATCTTCACCGGTCAGGATGGCCTTCTGCCTCTTGGTGAATGGCACGTTCCCGCCAACCTTGTATCGCACTTCGATGGGTTCGAAATCTTCCGGAACTTCAAAGGCGACTTCTACTTTTTTGGAATCCGGAACCGTAAAAACTTTCGCGGCGACCAACTGAAGTTCGCGGTTGCCAGCTTTCCATTGGGACACATAGCGGCTTGGATCATCGGGGTCGATGATCGCCGTCGCCGGGATCGTCAGGAATTTGTTACGTGATTTTCCAACAATGCGGACCGATGTCGGGCTGTATCGCCACCTGTCGTCGGCGTCTTTGTTGTCACCCGACAATTGCAACGAGACATGGACAAACATGTTGCCCCCGGCTGGATCGATCGGCTCGGTGGAATCCGGCGTTCGTTGCTGACCGGTAATGAGTTTGTAGATATAAGTCAGTTGCCCCACGTCCGTGACTTTCACATCTTCACTCTTGACCACGCGCGAAACGCCCAAAGGCAACGCGTGGGCGTAGGCGAGATCGGTCATCAGATTCGGATGTTCGTCTTCAAAGGAGTGATCGGGATCGGCATCGCTGAAGGTGTTGACGCTCAATGTGCCCGCGCAGGTCACCGCGAATTGATCGGGCTTAAGCCAAATCTCAGATTGCGGATCGTTCGGATTGGTGGGATCAAATCGTCGATACCAGAAGAATCCGCCCTCCACCTCACCGGTCTGATTGACGGACACGCCCCAGGGCAACATCTGGATCGAACAGGCAATCACGCCAGTCGTCAACATGGCGCTGAAGAATCCAAACACACCGCCGGCAATCCAATCGATGAGCTGCGGGAGCAGGTTGGATCGTGGGATCCACATGTCCAGAAGCACACGCAGCACAATCAAAGGGACCGCAAACATCCCGGCCAGCGCCAATGCATGGGCGTATTCCGGAGCGAATCCCATGAACAACGCTTCGGCGACAGCTTCGTACGTGCCAAACGCCACGACGGTCGAGAGGACAACGAGGACGCAGGTGATCGCTGCACTGGTCAACCCCTGGATGGCTTGGAAGTACGTCACCGCCCCAAGGAATGCAACCAAGATTAAACACAGCACCATGGCACGACCTCCTGCAACTAATGAATCCCGACTCTCTTACCTTCTTGATTCAACTTCCATCACACCGGCGGCAATTGTCTTCAAACCGCGTGCAATTTGTGCGACGTCACTTGCTGTCGACACGCAGGCCACGCATGACTTCGGCCATGCTCGTCTGACCCGCGATCACTTTGAGCAATCCCTCTTCCTGAAGGTAGCGCATCTTTTCGCCGCGCGCCTGCGCCTTGATCTGGTTGGCCGACGCACCACTGGCGATCAGTTTGCGCAAGGCATCGCTGATGATGAGTAGTTCGAAAACACCAGTCCGACCGACGTAGCGGCTGTTCTGGCATGTCTGGCAAATAATCTCGCGCCCCTTCTTGTCCAAGATGGGTTCACTCGGCGGACGATAGAAATGCTCGATCTTATCGACCGGAAGATTGGCTTTACGTAGCAGTTGTTCGTCGGGCTGATAGGCTTCGCGACAGGCATTGCAAAGCACCCGCAACAAGCGCTGCCCTACCACCGCGACGAGCACTTCCGCTGTGGCTTTCGGATCTTCCACCAGGGCGATCAACCGCGCGATGGCGTCAAACGTGCTGCTCGCCCGCATCGTCATGTAGATTTTTTTCTCACGTGCCGCCCGCGTCGCGATCTGTGCCGTCTCGCGGTCTTCGCACTGATCGACCATGACGATATCCGGCTCGCGGCGAAGGACCGTTTGCAATGCACGGGCATAACTGACTTCGTCGGACGCCCCGCCATGCTTTTGCTGGGTGATGTTGTCCAGCTTCATCATGGGGTTGGTTTCGAGCGAATAAATGTTCTGCAGGTATGCGTCGTGCGAACGCAACGTGGCGTATTGCGTGGTCGAGATGCCGGATTCGGCAGGTCCGGCGAACAGAACCAGCCCCGTATCGAGCGCCAGCACTTCCTTGAATTTCGCCAGACGTTTCTCGTCGAAACCCAACTCCTCAGGTTTGAGCAGCGCGCCCGTCCGACTTGTTTTCAAGCGAAGCCGTTCGCCTTTGGTTGAACCGGAAGTCCGCACTTCAAGCCCGCTGGGCTTCTGACCGCCCCCCAGCAAGCCGGCTGACAGCGTTCCGGTTTGCGGCCGCCGCTTCTCGTCGACATTCAACCCGCAAGCGCGTTTAAGAAACGACATCGCTTGGTCAGCCGTCTCGCGGGTCAAGACCCCTTCCTGCTCGAACACAACGCCATCGATCTTGTAGATCACCCGCACGCCTTCGTCACCGATAACGATGTCGGCATCGCTGGCACGCTTCCACATCAGGTCAAAGAGCAGGTCCTGGGTGGCATCGAATTCGTCGGCTTCGACTGGGTCACTGGGCTTTTCAAGAGGCTTCTTGTCGGGACCGAGCAGCTTGACACGAATCCCCTTGTCGGTCTTTTTCTCTTTGTCGCCTTTGAGCGAAGCGATCACCCGCTTGAGGTGGCCCATGGTCATCACGTGGTTGTTGGAAGCCAGTCGGCCGTTGCGATGAACGACGTAGGCGATCAGCGTACCGCCGGCCATGATGATCCAGAACGCGAGCCCCAGCCAAAACGCTTGAAGCTTCCACGGAAAGATCAGCATGACGACCACGCCGCCCAAACCGCCGGCGAGGACCACACTGTTCCACATCTCCCGTTTGGTCTTGACCCGATCGGCATCGCGATCGACCCACTGCGCGGCGAACGCCCACGCAACAAAGACCAGCAGGAACGTGATGATTTTGAACAAACTGAAGTAGGGGCTGATCGCCGCCAACGTAGGTTCGAAAATTATTGAATGCATGGCACCTGGTGGGTGGAAAGGAAACGGTTCGACGTTCGCAATCACGTCGACCAAACGCTAACCCAATAGAACATGCCGAAGATTAACCGCATCTAACCGATGATGCCACTGCCTGCGATATTGATTCCCTTGAGCTTCATTTTGAGTTCCTCGGCATTGGGAGCCGCCGCGTAGGCAATTTCCTGGCTGATGTATTCTTCCTCAACCAACTGCCTCAGGGACTCGTTGAAGTCGAGCATCCCTTCACCATAGGAACTTTTGACCACGCCAAGGATGTCCGAATCCCGCCCGTCGGCGATCAGCTTGCGGACCGTCGAATTCACCACGCAAACCTCCACGCAGGGGACGCGGGGCACGTCGGGCCGGATCGTCTTCAGCAGCTTCTGGCAAATGATGCCCTGGAGGTTGAACACCAGCGAACTGCGGATCAGCGCCCGGGCGTTTTCGGGGAACAATTCCAGAACGCGGGTGATCGTACCGGCTGTTCCGTTGGCGTGAACCGTTCCGAACACGAGGTGGCCCGACTCAGCCGCGTGCAGGGCTGCGGCGAACGTCTCCTGGTCACGCATCTCACCGATGAGCACGACGTCCGGGTCCTGTCGCATCAGGTACTTCAGCGCGGCATGGAAATCGTGCACGTCGATACCGACTTCGCGCTGGTTGATGAACGACTTCTTATCTTCGTATTGGAATTCGATCGGATCTTCGAGTGTCACAATGTGGCACGATCGGGTCTTGTTGATCTGCTCCATCATCGCGGCGATGGTTGTACTCTTACCGCTACCCGTGATACCCGACACCAGCACCAATCCCTGATGATGTTGTGCGAGTTTTTCCAACACGGGCGGAAGGTGCAGCTGCGAGTAATCCAGAATCTCCGAGGAAATTCGGCGGGCGGCCATCGACATGAGACCGCGCTGCAAGAACACGTTGATTCGAAAACGCGATCCACCGACGGCTTGATGGGCAAAGTCCATCGCGCCGTTCGCGTGAAATTTGGTTTTCTGATCTTCGGTCATGATGTCGAAAATCAGACCGCGAATTTTTTCGTCACTCATCGGGCCGGTCGACATCGACTTGAGCCCACCACGAACGCGAACCTTTGCTGCGGAACCGGCTTTAAAGTGCAAGTCCGATCCGCCCATCTTTTCCATGGCGCGAAACAGCTTGTCGATCTTCGGCGCGGACGACTTCCCACTCCCGGAATCGTCGCCATCAACGTCGAGGGCTTCCGCCCCATTCTGGATTTCATCAGTATCAGACACGTTATCTCCAGCCAATGATTTACTACGCAACGGGCAGGACAATCTCGCCTGACGCAGCTTGCGCGAAAGGCAGTGTATTTTAGGGCATCGGTGGGTCCGTTCAAGTACGCCTTAAACCAAACGCCTTTCGCCCATTCTTCCATCTTCCAACCCGCCCGCGCCACAACTTCCGACATTCCCTCAGCCGCTGCCCGGCATGTCAAGGAGCATTGGACCCGGGCCGACTCGACAGATTCAAGTGTGCGCGAATACGATTGTTCGTCGACGGCACGCTGGCGGGTCGAGTCGCTGTCGCTGGGCTGCGGGCGATCAGACGCGAGCGGATTCAGCCGTGAATTGAATATATCCGTGATCGAAGAAATCTCGGCTGGGTAACAACGCCGTATCGAAGGAAACACGAATGCAAAGAATTCCCGAAATGGATGCCCCAGCCGGCTCGGACTCTACGCGGTCGGGATTCACCCTCGTCGAGTTGCTGGTGGTCGTGTCGATCATCGCGCTTTTGATCGCGATCCTGTTGCCATCGCTCAAACGTGCCCGCGAACAGAGCAAGCTCGTCGTCTGCAAAAGCAACCTCCACCAGATCGGCACGGGGATTCAACTGTACGCGCAGGACAATCTCGGTTTGATCCCGCGCGGGCCCGATCCGGCGATGCCCATCGACCTCGGCGGCAATCACCTAGCCACCAACCAACTCTGGCTGGGCAACAACGCGAGCTTCGTGTCGATGTTTTCGCAATGCCAGTTCACGGCTTTGGGGATGCTGCATAGCACGACGCTGCCGGATTTGAATTTGTTCTTCTGCCCGTCGGACAACAGCTTCAACCGCACGGAGGAGTCGCCGAAGATTCCGACGTCGCGGCCCAACGAAATCGACTGTGAGACGAACACGGCTTACACCGACGACGGGTTCGGGTCGTATCAATACCGCCAGCTCGACCAACTGCCGAACAACGCATCAACCGGCAACCTCGACCGCCTGGGCTTTCACGTGATCGACGGCATCAAGGTGAACGTCACGGCGCTGGCCATGGATACAAATGCCCTTGGATTGGATGAGGATTCACATCACACCAACCACAAGGGCGAGTTTTGCAACGTGTTGTTTCGAGACGCGTCGGTCTCTACGTTTCGCAATCGCAACAACGTCCTCGGCCTGTCGCGCGACGTCTTCGAGCAAGCCGCCATCGGCAACCTACAAGCCATCTTCGAAGCCATGGACCAACTGCTGATCAATGCCGACTTCGCCTACGGCAGTTCACCCCACGACGCGCCGAGCATTCAAACTGCCAGATAACCAAAGCAACCAAGGCCATCGAACGGCTTGGCGACATTTAGTACACAGTAGCGATTCGCAATTGCCCTCCGCCGTCATTCCCGCGAAAGCGGGAATCCAGATGCAGGAGTGAAAGTATAAGAAGTAAACAATTCGCTACTGAACTGAATTGTTATTAGCTGTCCTCAACTATTTTGATTATTCTAGTGCGTAGTGAAAAGATTCTGTTTGGTTAATGCGTGGCCCATGCAAGAACGCAAATGGACAACACTACCCCCGGTCTGCTTTTTCCAAATGGCCATTTGGGCCGCACTGACTTTGTTCTGCGTGGCCATGGCGCATGCTGATGACTCGTTGACTTACACCAAGAAAAGAAATCTAGCAGCATTCAAGAGTTCTGAGGATATTTCGCTGAATTTGACGAAGCTCGAGAGTCGGAATCGCATTAGGCTGTTTTTGAAACGATTTCCCGATATTGAGAATCCCGGTAGTGACGAGCTATTGCGTTGGGCCGTGGAATATACGAGGGCAGAACTAGGGCGTCTGCAGACGTTACGCTCAGACTGTGCCCAGGCGGACTCCGGTTGCGATTGCGAAGCAGAGTGGATTCGACTTGCCAAAATGCAATCCGATTTTGAGTGCCGAATCGAGAAGGCGCTCGGACCGGACTATTCTCAAGTACCAGTCACGCCCGCTGTCCCCAGTCAGCTGTTGCGAAACCTCCACGATAGCGTGAACGACGGGGCTCAATTCAAACGGCTTTACGCACAGGCTTTGCTGCTCGGTGCCGATCAGTCTGAATCAAAATTGATGACTGAGTTCCTCGCTCTCTATCTGAACTCCGACGCCAGTTCTATTCATCAAGAAGAGCTGCTTCGTCTTGCTCTGGCCTCTCCCAGCGAGGCGTTCCGAAATCAAATTGCCCAGTTGGTCTGTGATATCGGAAAGTCAACAAATGCCCATGTTGTTTTTGAAGTCATGCTAAGTGCACAAATAAAACGAGGTTGTGGCAATTGTTCGAAAGCAATCGCCGATCTCATAGTGCGCATGTCACCGTCCGATTTCCTGGATGTCTCTAGCAGATGGACTTGGACGCTCGAAGGCAACGAATTGGTCTGGAATTTAGCATTCGACAAGAGTATGCCGGATGAACTGCGGGCTGCGATTGCTGTAAGACTTGCTGGAAGTAGTGCGTTTGTTGACCGAGTCGTGGAGGTCGACGATCCAATCTTGTTTTGGTCAATCTTGCGAGAGGAATCTAGAAGTCGAAGGTTACTCTTGCCTGACAAATTCGATTTTAATTCAGTTTTGAGCCGCGAGGACATTAGTGCCGAGGAGAAGCGGCTTGTCGTTCGAGTGATCGGGCAGAGGGCTAAAAGATACAGCGGAACGGACCACAAAGCGTCGATGGAGGAGTTGGTTGCACTTGAACGATCGAACGATGCAGTTGTTCGGTCCGAAGCATCCGATCAAAAGAAGCGAGCGGAGGCAATCAACGCGACTTATGATGATTATGGAAAAAAAGCAATCCGAGAGGGTGAAGCCAGGCTTGAGGCTCAGATAGAATCAATCTTCACGAGCGTCCGTGAACTGCAAGATCGCCCAAGAACTGAACATGCGGAGGCGGTGGATCGAATGATCTGGCAGCAGAAGTATTACGCATGGATGAGCGAAATTGGGCTGATTCGAGCGATGACCAAGCGGCTTCACTTGGATTTTCTGCAATCCAGTTCGGGAGGACCTTGGCGGACGTTTTTGAGCAAGAGTCGGTCGCAATTCGAAGAACGAAAGTGCTCGCTATTTTCCATAGACGAGGGCGTTGACGTTACTCTTGACGGCTTTGGCCACGAAACACTGGCCGGCTTCGCCGATTGCGAGTCGCGGGTGCAGGATTGGGAGCTTCGAGAAGGCGTTCCGTTGGATTTTGTCATCGTGATCTTTGACAACGGAGAAGCAGAGGCGACCCAATACGCTACGCTTGTCCAGAAATGGAATGAAGCAATGGCCAATCGCAGCGCCAGCGGTAGATTCCGAGTCGAATTGCCAAAATCGCTAATAGAAAAAGGTGAGAGAATCCCTCTTCTTGATTGAGGAAGAATTGAATAATCAGGACAGTTACTAGTTTCTGAAAATTCAGGACAGTTACTAGTTTCCACGAACCAGCAACTGTCCTGAATCAAATGTCATCGTCGCTGCGATGGGTTGCGTCAATTTACGCGTCGTCTTCGGGGCATTCCGTATCGATCAGCGCATCATCCCAGCAGCGGTATTCTTCGTCGCCGTAGTGGGCTGGGTCTTTGACGCGGCCTTCTTTGGTTTCGCGGTTCCACTCCATTTCCGTCGTTGCGTCCTGTGCGGCGCGGTAGATTTCGTAGAACGCGTTGTAGGGCGTCTCATTGTTCACGCCGTAGAAAATATACCCGCCGTTGTCGGCGCTGTCGGGAATGACGTTGGTGTAGCGAATGTCATTTTCTCCCGTTTCTTCGTTGCGATTCCAAACGATGTCGATAAACGGCGTTGGGTTGCTGGGGTCGCGGTTGAGGCTCCACGTTCCGCTCGTGCCCAGGATGTTGGATTGGCCGGAGAACCAGTTGTAATCGGTGTACTCGCCTTCCTTCGTCAGGAACATGTCCCAATCGATGGTGGCTCCGTTGATCTGACCCTGAAGCTCGGCTGAGTGGTTGATACTGAAGACGCGGAAGTCGTACTGCCATCGCCAGATGCCGTCTTCGCCAAGCGTCGGCTGATGGTTGAACGATTCCACAAACGCGGCTACCGGCACGATCAGATTGACGGTGAGAATCGTGTTCCAGACAAACGTCGTTCCGCCTGCGTACAACCAATTGCCGCGTTCGATCGCACCGTTGGTTCCGACATCGACCATGCCATTGGTACCAGCATCACCGTTGGTATTGGCATCTTCAAAATCTTCAAGTTCGATCACGAATGTGGACTGCGGCGGAATCTTCGGCGCGAGATCATCACCGCCGTCGCCACCATCACCGTCACCGGGAACATTCTGATTGCAACCAACACAAGCCAGCAATGCCAACACAACGACCGACCCGATAAATCGATTTTTGAAATGAGCCATAACCAGATTTCTCCTTTGTCCTGACAACATAAGATTGATTTCGTGATGGGGCAGGACCTGCATGAACAAAACGCGTGCACACCGATGACCGCGCGATACCGATGCACACCGAAATTCCCCTCGGATCGCGGGGAGCAATCCGGGGGGCTGTTCAACCCCAACGTTTCAAATCGTTAGCCTGCCCGGGAAATTACAACCGGATACTATACGCATGCACCAAGTGTCGATCCGACCATCGCCACCGCACCGGCCAATGTTGATGACCCGGCCCGCGTGGGAAACCCATCACTTATGATCCGCCACCCTTGACGATCAATGTTTCCATATCGACCACATGGTTGTATTTACTCAACTCCCCTTCCAAGAGGTCGCGAAACCCCTCTTCAATCGCCACCGAGCCGTCTTTTCGGCGGACGCAGGGGATCAGCGTCGCCACCCCGGTCCGCGGGTGACGGGAGGGAATCCTGGCGGCTTCTGCGATGGACAGATTGAACATCTCACCGGTCGAAACGCAGACGTAATCGAACCGATCGGGAATGGGCGGATACGGTGACGAATCACGCGTCAGCAGAAATGCCGCGACGCCAAGCATCAGCAGTGCCGCGATTAGCTTAAGATGTCTCTTCATTGGCCCCATTGCGGCGATTATGTGATGCGGAGACGAAGCGTGCAAACGCGCACCAACTGGAATCCGCGGACTTTGCGAACGTGGCCCTGCAGGCATTTACAGCCCCACCCCGATGGGTCATCATGCACATATATGCGGCGGTGACCGCCCTATCGGAGGTGAAGTTTGCAAACCCAATATGAAATCGCAGTCATTGGAAGCGGTAACGCGGCTGAGGGCGTTGTCCATGGCCTCCTCCGCAAGATGATCCTGCTGGACGATCGCATCATCGCGACCGACCCCAACGCTGATCGCCGGGCCGCTTTCGCCGAACGATTCAACATCACCACCACCGACGACAACCGCCAAGCCGTCAGTGACAGCTATCTCATCCTGCTGGCCGTCAAACCGCAGGTGTTCAAAGAAGTCTGTGCCGGGTTCGCCGATGTCGTCCGCGACGACCACGTCATCGTTTCCATCATGGCCGGCGTGCCGACGCAGTTGATCGAAGCGCAGTTTCCAAACGTCAAAGCCCGCGTCGTTCGGGTCATGCCCAACCTCGCGATGCACGTGCACGAGGGGATGGCCGGCATCTTCGCGGGGCAGCACGCCACCGAAGCCGACGTCCTCCGCACCCAGCGGGTCTTTGAAGCCGGCGGACGGGCGGTGGTGCTGACGGACGAATCGATGATGGACGCGGTGACTGCCGTCTCGGGAACGGGGCCGGCGTATTTCTATTACTTCTGCGAAGCGATCATCGATGCCGGCCAAAAAGCCGGACTGACTTTGCAGGAAGCCAAACTGCTCGCGACGCAAACGTGTTTGGGCGCGGCGCGAATGATGATCGAATCGTCCGATGCGCCCGACGTTTTGCGGAAGAAAGTGATGTCGCCCGGCGGGACCACCGAAGCGGCGGTCAAATCGCTCGACGACAACAAGGTGAAGGAAAGCTTGGAACGGGCGGTGCTTGCCGCCTGGAATCGATCAAAGGAACTTGGTCATTGACCGGTGGTCATTGATTGGGTTTGGCAAATACATTGTGCCATATCATGGCACTGACAATCATCGGATTTCGGCCGCTGCGCCGCTGAGGAGATTTTTATGTTACCCCCCTATCGCCCGGAACCGTACGTCGACTTCACCCAGGAAGGCCCCCGCTCCAAAATGCTCGACGCCATCGGCTGCGTCAGCAAACAGCTCGAACGCACCTATCCGCTGCGTATCGGCGGCAAAGAAATCACCACCGATCAGAAGATCACCTCGATCTGTCCCGCTGCCCGCGACCAGGTCGTCGGCATGGTCAGCAAAGCCAGCGCCGATCAAGCAAGTGAGGCCGTCACCACCGCGTTCGAAACGTTCAAAATGTGGTCGCACTTCGATCCCGAAGCCCGCGCCCGCATCCTGATCAAAGCCGCCGCGATCATGCGGCGCAGGGTCTACGAACTCTCCGCTTGGATGTGTTTCGAAGTCAGCAAAAGCTGGATCGAAGCCTATGCCGACGTTTGCGAAACGATCGATTTTCTCGAGTTCTATGGCCGCGAGATGATGCGGCTGGCTGGCGGTCACCCGACCACCGCGTTCGACGGCGAAGAGAACGAAGTGCGTTACATCCCGCTGGGCGTCGTGGTGGTGATTCCGCCGTGGAATTTTCCGCTCGCAATTTGTGCGGGCATGACGACGGCGGCGATCGTCACGGGCAACACCGTTGTCCTGAAGCCGGCCAGCACCGCCCCCGTCATCGCCGCGAAGTTTGCGGAAATCATGATGGAAGCCGGTCTGCCCGACGGCGTGTTGAACTTTCTGCCGGGCAGCGGTTCGGAAGTCGGCGACGTCTTGGTCAATCATCCGAAGACCCGCTTGATCGCGTTCACCGGTTCGAAAGATGTCGGGCTCGAAGTTTTCAAGAAAGCCGCCGTCGTGCATCCCGGTCAGATCTGGCTGAAGCGCACGATTCTCGAGATGGGCGGTAAGGATTGCATCGTCGTCGATCAGACCGCAGACCTCGACGAAGCGGCAAAAGGTGTCGTCGCAGCCGCCTTTGGATTTCAGGGGCAGAAGTGTTCCGCTTGCTCGCGTCTTATCGCCCACACGTCGATTTATGAAGAACTCCTGGAGAAGGTGGCCGAGGGCGCGAAGGCCCTATCCATTGGCCACACCGCCAGCGCCGAGAACGTCTTCATGGGCGCCGTCATCGACGAATCGGCCTACGGCAAGATCAACGATTACATCAAGATCGGTAAGGGCGAAGGCCGCACAGTGCTCGCCGACGGAAACGTGCCCGACAACGGGTTCTTTATTCCGCCGACGATCATCGCCGACGTCGACCGCCATGCTCGCATCGCCCAGGAAGAAATCTTCGGACCGGTATTGGCTGTCATTCGCGGACGCAACTTCACGGAAATGCTCGAAATCGCCAACGACACCGAATACGGGTTGACCGGAGCGCTGTATTCCAAGAATCGAAAGCGGCTTGAACTGGCCCGCCACGATTTCCACGTCGGCAACCTCTACTTGAACCGCAAGTGCACCGGGGCGCTGGTGGACGTTCAGCCGTTCGGCGGGTTCAACATGTCGGGGACCGATTCAAAAGCTGGCGGGCGCGACTATCTGCAACTGTTCATGCAGGCCAAGACGATCTGCGAGCAGTTCTAGAAGCGGCTGAAAACCGGCGAACCGGAAGCGGGTATTTTCACAGCCCCCGTTGACGATGGGGGCTGTGATGGTACGATCATCGCCCGCAAGACGTGAAAATGGGTCAGCATCGCCACCACGAATGCCGGAAACGGTTAAGCGGCAGGCGTTTACGTGATTCAGTAGCGATTGATGGGTGGAAGTTGCCCAAACGGCTGAATCGAATTTCGCGTCGAAACGGAAGTAAGAGAATTCGATCAAGCGAGGCCAACATGAGGGCCGTCGCGGTGCTCAACTCGAATGATCGAATCTAGTTGTCGGTAAGCGTATTTAGAAAGACGCAGGTGTTTGTGGCCAACCAGGAAAGCATTCAACTCGAAGCCGTCGTCATCAAGGCACTGCCCAACGCGATGTTCCTCGTCGAAGCAACGATGGGCGAAGAAGGCGGAGAAAAACACGAAGCCCTCTGCACCATCGCCGGCAAAATGCGCAAGTACTACATCCGTATCCTACCGGGTGACCGAGTCACCATAGAATTATCACCCTACGATCTGACCCGCGGCCGCATTACTTATCGGCACCGCAATTAGTATCTAAGAAAATCCAGCTCACCGAACACAAGCTTCGGATCCTAAAGTATCGCCCAGTTCATTGCCAGGGAGACATACGCGCCTGGGCGAACTGGCGCGGGAATTCTTCTAAATCCATCGATATAAGTCGTACATATCTTTGGTTTCGCTCTTTCGAAGGGCGCTCCAATTCCGTTAACATCATATCCGCCACTAAATTGATTGAGCATCCGTTCCACTCAAGAACGGCTTCACGGTTTCGATTACCAGATGCCCCCGTTTGCGAGTGGGTCTCCGCAATCTCGCCGTCGCGCACAAGGAAAACGAACATGCTTCAATTGGTTCGCACAAAATCAACCTTACGCAATCGGGTCACGCAACTGGCGATCGCCTCATTTTTCTTCGTCACCTTAATGAATCAGGCTCAAGCTGCCGACTGCAACGGGAATGGCGTCGCAGATGAAATTGAAGCCACGTTTCCAATGTTCGACTGCAATGACTCGGGTGTGCCGGACGAATGCGAAATTAGAACACATCTAACAGAATCAGAGTCCATCACGAATACGAGTGATGGCGCATTCGCAGTCTTCCCCGTCGACCTGGACCAGGACGGAGACATCGACCTGGTCGCGGCGTCTGTTATCGACGACTCGATTTCCTGGTATGAGAACACTGACGGAAACGGCACGTTCGGACCGGCGCATGTTATCACCAGTAGCGCCAATGGCGCACGTTCCGTCTTCGCCGCGGACTTCGACGGAGATGGGGACATGGATGTACTCTCCGGGGCTTCGGTCTTCGACGAAAGCGAGGTTGTCTGGCATGAAAACACCGATGGACTGGGAACCTTCGCAGTTCATCATGTGATCTCCGACGCCCCTGACGGCGCGCGTACCGTCATTGCCGCCGACTTGGACGGCGATGGGGATGAAGATGTTATCGCCACATTCTTGTACGGAAACAGAGTTGTATGGTATGAGAACACGGACGGTTTGGGCACATTTGGCGCGGAGCGAATCATCAATGCTGCAGTCTCCCAGCCAAGGTCCGTCTATGCCGCGGACTTTGATAATGATTCTGATCTGGATGTGGCCTATGCCTCATTCAACTCCAATGTGCTTGTCTGGCACGAGAATTCCGATGGGCTCGGCACCTTTGGTACACAACACTTAATCAGTGTCGCAATTCAAGGCACCGCCTCTGTGATCGCAGCCGACATCAATCGGGACGGAGCCATCGACGTACTCACTGCATCGCAACTTGACAACAAGATTGCATGGTATCGAAACAACGACGGCGCGGGGAGCTTTGGCAACCAACGGATCATCACAACAGATGCAGAGGCCGCGCATTCCGTATTCGCGATCGATTTGGACAACGATGGCGACATGGACGTGTTGTCCGCGTCACAGGGTGACAACAAGATTGCATGGTATGAGAACACCAATGGCCAAGGTCTATTCGGACCCCAGTTGGTCATCACATCCGAGGCAGGTGGCGCTTCCGCCGTATCGGCAGCGGATATCGATGGCGATGGCGACTTCGATGCAATCTCGGCCTCCTTTTCCAACGACACAATTGCTTGGCACGAGAACTATAGGTTAGCCGACTGCAACATCAACGGTGTGCCCGATGAATGCGAACTCCCAACCGGTGACTGCAATGGCAATGGAATCCTCGACGACTGCGAAACCGGCGGCGACTGCGATAGCAATGGGATAATCGATTCGTGCGAAATCGCTGGCGAACCAGCTTTGGACTGCAACGCCAACGAGGTGTTGGACATCTGCGAAACCGGAAACGACTGCAACAACAACGAAATCCCCGACGAATGCGAAATCGCTGGCGACCCCAGCCTGGATTGCAATGCCAATGGCGCGTTGGACGAATGTGAAGGCGACTGCAACGCCAATGGGTTGTCCGATGTATGTGAGATTCTCGCAGACCTCGCGTTGGATTGCGATACCGACGGCCTGCTCGATGAATGTGAATTTGAAACGATATTCAAATCGCAGCAAGTCATCTCAACAGAAGCTGACGAAGCCTTCTTTGTCATTGCAGCCGACCTAGACGGCGATGGTGACAAGGATGTTGTGTCTGCATCAAGACGCGATGACAAAGTTGCATGGTACGAAAATACTGACGGGCTGGGAACTTTTGGCTCGCAACGAGTCATTACGACAGAAGCCGACGGCGCACGGTCGGTTTTCGCAGACGACCTTGACGGCGACGGAGACCTCGATGTCCTTTCTGTGTCAGCCGACGACAACAAGCTCGCTTGGTTTGAGAACCTTGACGGGCAAGGCTCCTTCGGACCGCAGCAAGTCATCTCCACCGAACTGAGCTTTGCAAAAACCGTCTACGCTGCGGACCTTGACGGCGACGGCGATGCAGACGTTGTCTCCGGATCAACTTCTGACAACAAAGTCGCGTGGTACGAAAACACAGATGGATTGGGGAGCTTTGGCCCTCAGCAGGTTATTTCATCAACGGCTTACGGCGTACATTCCGTCGTTTGTTCGGATATGGACGTAGACGGCGATCTCGATGTGATTGCAGGGTTGAGCACTCGCGTCGTCTGGTATGAGAACACGAATGGACAAGGCGATTTTGGACCATTCAAGCTTGTCGCCCGCCCTCTCTTCGAGGCTCACTCAGTTTTCGCAGACGACATCGATGGAGATGGAGACATCGACGTACTCTCTGCACAATATGGCCACGTGATTTCATGGTCAGCGAACACCAATGGACTTGGCAGCTTCGGGCCCCAGCAAATCATTACCACAAATGTCAATGTCGGTTCTTCCGTCTTTGCGGCTGACCTGGACAACGACGGCGATTCAGATGTCATCTCCGGCTCGCAATTTGACGGGAAAGTCGCCTGGTACGAAAACGTCGACGGCCTGGGTAGTTTCGGAGCACAGCAAGTCGTCGCCCAAATTGCGACCGCTATTTCGATTTCCGCCGCGGATTTAAACGGGGACGGCGACATCGACATCCTTTCCGCGTCCATATACGACGACAAAATTGCATGGTATGAAAACGCTGTTCTCAACGACTGCAATGAGAATGGCGCTCACGACGCTTGCGATATTTCCTATTCATTGAGCCTCGACTGCGACCAAAACAGCGTCCCAGATGAGTGCGATCCGGATTGCAATCTCAACGGTACTCCGGACGCATGTGACATCGCCAATCTGTTCAGTGATGACTGCAACACAAATGGCATTCCAGACGAATGCGAACCTGACTGCAATCTGAACGGCGCCCAGGACGACTGTGACATCGCCAGTGATGCCAGCGATGACTGCAATGCTGACGGCGTCCCGGATGAATGCCAACTGTCAAACAATGACTGCAACATCAACAGCATTCCCGATGAGTGCGAGGTGGACTGCAATCAAAACGATATTCCGGATGATTGTGACATTGCCGAAGGATCAAGCCTTGATTGCAATACCTCTGGCGTGCCGGACGAGTGCGAATTGGAGGCCAACGATTGCAATGTCAATTATGTTCCTGATGAGTGCGATGTCGCAGGTTTCACCAGCAATGACTGCAATAGTAACGGCATACCCGACCGGTGTGATTCATTCCGACAGTTCGAAACCAGAATCATCTCCACAACAGCCGGTGGACCAAGATCTGTCTTTGCCGCCGACCTGAGTGGCGATGGGAGACCAGATGTATTGGCAGCGGCGGGAAGTCACGGCAGCATCTACTGGTATGAGAACACCGACGGCGTCGGCAACTTCGGCCCACAACAAGTCATTACCACAAAAACGAGAGTGGCAAGTTCTGTGTTCGCGACGGATATTGATGGCGACGGCGACAACGATGTACTCTCCGCATCTTTTGACGATGATAAGATTGCTTGGTATGAGAATATGGATGGGGCGGGCAACTTCGGGCCACAACGCTTAATTACATATACTGCCGATGGTGCGATATCCGTGTTTGCCATTGACATCGACAGCGATGGAGACCCCGACGTGCTTTGCGCTTCGCTCAAAGATGACACGATCGCCTGGTTTGAAAATACAGATGGATTGGGGACGTTCGGACCGCAACGAGTCATTACTGCGGCCGCCGACGTCGCGCGCTCCGTCACTGCGACGGATATTGATGGCGACGACGACTATGACGTCCTCTCCGCGTCGGCTAACA
>JAUIEW010000038.1 GCA_030429365.1 Phycisphaerae bacterium | reverse complement strand
CGATCACCGAAGTCACTGACCCGCGCGATGTCGAAGTCGTCGCCCAATACGCCGACATTTTTCAAATCGGCGCACGCAACATGCAGAACTTCAACCTGCTGTTGGAAGTCGGCAAAACCGATAAGCCGGTGTTCATCAAGCGGGGCATGTCCGCGACCATTACTGAATTGCTCATGTCGGCTGAGTATGTCTTGAGCCAGGGCAACCACCGCGTGATCCTTTGCGAGCGGGGGATTCGCACGTTTGCCGACGAGGTTCGGTTCACGCTCGACGTGTCGGCAGTTCCGGTGATTCAACAACGTTCGCATCTGCCGGTGTTCGTCGATCCATCGCACGCTGCCGGCAAGCGCGATCTTGTTCCGGCGCTGGCGTTGGCCGGTGTAGTCGTCGGCGCGGCGGGGGTTATCGTCGAGGTGCATAGCTGTCCCGAGAAGGCGCTGTGTGACGGTCCGCAAGCAGTGTTGCCCGCCCGCTTCAGGAAGCTGATGGAAGAACTCAGGCAAGTCGCCGAACTCGCCGGTCACCGCGTGACCGCATGGGGCGACAAGAATTCAGGTAATCGTCGCGTCGAAAGCGGCGGGTGGATGAGTTGAACCGCCGACGCAAGCACATTCAATCCCATTGAACGCCAGAATCCCGCTGAACATCTGAATCCCGCTGAACATCTGAATCCCGCTGAACATCTGAATCCCGCTGCACATCTGAAATCCACTGAACACCACGTTTGAATCAGCACACGCTTTTTTGACCGGTCACTTTCCTTACGACGGATTGCAGGTGTTGTCAGCCAAGTTCCTTGTTGTGTTTCCCGAGCCTGCGGTCTATAGGAGGCCATCGCGATTGCTGTTCGCAATGCATCCACATTCCGAGTTGTCGGTAGAACACCGCGAGGCGTATTCCGAGTCGTAACAACTTCGATTTGAATGGGAGACACAAAATGCAAAGCTTGTGTTGCTGGTCCATGACTCTTGTCTGTGCGCTGTCTGTCGGATGTTCACACCAGGCGAAGAACGATCGCACTACGTTTGATCCCAATCCAACGGTCCTGCCTGTCGCGAATATTCCCGGGTGGGTTGATGCTCCCGAATGGGCCCGAGACGATCAGAATAAAATCAGAATCCGCGCCAGCCTGGACTCCACGGTGATGGTTTCTTCAAAGTTGATCGAATGGACCGGCGAGAGCGCGCTTGAATCGGAATTCAAGACCGGGCGTTATGCCGTGCTGAGCGATTCGACGGCCAACGAGATGATCGATCAGTTGATCACGAGCGAATCAGGGTCGGTCCTGACGAGCCCCAAGGTGATCACGTCGCAGGGCCAATCCGCATGGGTCGGAATCTTCACGGAAGGTGAGGGCCAGGAAAGCGGTACGGTGTTCTTTATTGAACCAAGCGAGATCACGTCCGACGGTGCGAAACTCCAGTACTCGTTTCAGATGTTGAGCAGTCCGGATAAAAGCGATCAGCGAGGGACGCTGGTCACAAGGACGATGCGGGCAGATGGTGAAGCCCGGCTTGGTGTCGGCCATTGGCTGGTGCAGGAATTGAAGGGCGATGGTGCGGGCGAATCCAAGCGGGCGCTGTTCATTCAAATCGAGCGGGTTGATATCGAGGGGCAGGATGCGACGATGGTGGGCGGATAACCTGATCCACCGAATGACGGGACGCAGTCTTGACCGAAATTTCTCTAATAGACAAAACGTTGAACCGTGATCTGCGGTTGCTGGCTGATTTCATCAACATCTATTGCAGTCACAAGCACGCCGATGTGCCCAGAACGCCGGTAGAGATCAAAACCCATGACGTCACGGCGCTCGTGGGCAAGGAAGTTTGCCTCTGCGACGAATGCAAGAAACTCCTGACGCACGCGTTCGTCAAGCGATCGACCTGCCCGTTCAATCCCAAGCCCGCTTGTAAGCATTGCACCGAGCATTGCTACCATCCGACCTATCGCGAGCAGATCAAGGAAGTGATGAAATACTCCGGCAAGAAACTCGTCCTCTCCGGCCGGATCGACTACCTCTTTAAATTGCTCTTTTGACGTAACCGACGAGGACTCGACGTGAACCACGCGCACATCGCAGACATCAAATCGCTTCAGGACACGCCAGAAAAAGGCATCCTCAGCCGCACCCTGCACAACGATGATCACGCCAAGATCGTGCTGTTCGAGTTTGCGGCTGGTGAGGAACTTTCCGAACACACCGCATCCATGCCCGCGATCATGCATTTCTTGAGCGGACAAGCCGACGTAACGCTCGGCGCCGAAGCGATCGACGCCGCCGACGGAACGTGGGTTCATATGGCACCGGGGCTTAAACACAGCATCAAGGCCAACTCGCCGGTCAAGATGTTGTTGACCTTGATCAAAACCGGAAAGTAAGCCTCAAGTCGCCCAGCCGATTTGCCAGCCGGCTCGATGACCCGCATGCCGGCCCCGCCCCAGCAGTCTCGACACACAAAAAAGATATTTTGGACACGCAATAAGCAGACTATCGCGGCGTTTGGAGGGCAACAGCGTTACCCAACAGTTACGTCGCCAGGCCCCTCCGCATCACGTGGACCATGCCGGTGTCGATTCGCGCTGTCGTCAGGGCCGGGCACCTGCCTCGACGTTGCGCTTGATTCGTTCAATTGGTTGTCAAATCGGAAGGAGAAAATCGATGAGAAATTCGATGTGTCATGCCATGCGCGCAGATCTCGCGATCGTGTTTGCATTGACGGTCTACTCGCTGCCAGCTGCGGCGCAGCTTCCGCCGGTTCCCGTGCCGGCAGAGAATCCGATCACCGAGCAGAAACGGGTCCTGGGCAAGATGTTGTTCTGGGATGAGCAGTTGTCCAGCGACAACACGATCGCATGCGGTACGTGTCATCTTCCAACATTCGCCGGCGCCGATCCGCGCATCGCGATCAATCCCGGTGTCGATGGGGTGGCCGCAACGCCTGACGATATCCTCGGGTCGTTCGGCGTCGCCCGTGCCGATTCCGATGGTGTGTATTACGAAGATGCCGTCTTTGGCTTCGATCCACAGGTGACGAACCGTTCGGCCCAGATGACGATTGGCGGTCAATGGGCGGCTGATCTTTTTTGGGATGGACGGGCAACGTCGCAATTCATCAATCCCGAAACGGGCGCGGTCAGCATCGCGGTGGGCGGTGGATTGGAAAGCCAAGCGGTCGGTCCAATCATGAGCGACGTCGAGATGGCCCACGAAGATCGCGACTGGGCGGAGGTCTCAAGCAAACTTTCATCCGCAAAACCGATGGCGCTCGCCGTTCAAAAGCCAGCAGACGTGCAAACCGCATTGGCCGGTGTCGCGACCTATGGCGATTTGTTCACTTCGGCCTTTGGCGACCCGGCGATCACGGCTGAACGCATCGCCTTCGCCATCGCCACGTACGAGCGCACGCTGGTCCCCGACCAGACGCCGTGGGATTCGTTTGTCGGCGGCAATCCGGCGGCGATGACGCCGGGCCAGGTGCAAGGTTGGAACTTCTTCCGGGCAAGTCAGTGCGCCATCTGCCACGCGCCGCCTCTATTTACGAACAACACGTTTCGCAACATCGGATTGCGCCCGATCGCTGAAGACAATGGTCGCCAGGGTGTGACCGGAGTGCCCGCGGATGCCGGACGATTCAAAGTGCCGTCGCTGCGCAACACCGGGTTGAAGTCGACTTATATGCACAACGGACAACTGCAATCGCTGCCGGTGGTGCTGGATTTCTACCAGGGCATTAACGGGCAGGTGCAGTTCCCTGCGAACCAGGATCCGCTGATCCCACCGATCAACATTCCACCGCCGGTTCGTCCCGCGCTGGTGGACTTTTTGGCCAACGCCTTGACCGATCCGCGCGTGCAAGCTGGAACGTTTCCGTTTGATCGGCCTAAACTGCACTCGGAGCTCTTGGCAGAGATGGCCGTCCTGACCGACTGCGTCAATGGACCCGGCGCCCTGCCGACGCCGACGTTTCCAACGACGCAGGGTGAATGCCTGAATCGGTTTGATATGGACGGGGATTCGGACGTCGACCTGACCGACTACACCGAATATCAACTCGCCAATTCGCAGTGAGCGAAAACGGTGAAAGAGTCCTTCGCAGAAGTGCCGGTTTGCGTATGCATATTCCACGGGAACGTGCGGACGGTTTGAATTCCGATTTCAAAGTGATGGACGCCGGGGCAGTCGGACGATACAACGGCAGGTTGATCAATCATTGATCAAGCGTTCAAGGTGCCGTGTATCGTTTAACGGAGAGTGACGAATGGCTGTCAAGCGGATCGGAGTCCTGACGGGCGGAGGTGACTGTCCTGGTCTAAACGCGGTGATTCGCGCGGTGGTCAAGACGGCCATCAATGATCACGGCTGGGAAGTCATGGGCATCGAAGACGGCTTCCTGGGCATCATTCGCAACCGCATGCACCCGCTCACGATGACCGACACGTCGAACATCCTGACGCAGGGCGGCACGATTCTGGGCACCAGCAACAAAGCCGACCCGGCCAACTTCAAGGTTGGCATCGACGAAGAGGGCAAACCGGTCTTTGAGGATGTTACCGCACGGTGCGTCGAACACATTGCCGCACGCGAACTCGACGTGATCGTCTGCATCGGCGGCGACGGAACGATGAGCGGCGCGTCGCATCTGGTCACCACCGGTATTCGCTGCATCGGTGTGCCCAAGACGATCGACAATGACCTGATGCACACCGAGGTCACCTTCGGATTCAACACAGCCGTCGAGACCGCCACCGAAGCGCTGGACCGCATTCATACCACCGCATCGAGTCATCATCGTGTGATGCTCGTCGAGATGATGGGGCGTAATGCGGGTTGGCTGACCTTGCATGCCGGCGCGGCGAGCGGTGCGGATGTGATTCTCCTGCCGGAGATTCCGTACGATCTCGATGTCGTGTGTGACTACTGCAAAATGCGCAGCAAGCGCGGGAAGGCGTTTACGATCATCGCTGTCGCCGAAGGGGCGAAACCGATCGGCGGCGAAGTGGTCATCGATCAGATCGTCGTTGATTCACCGGACCCGATTCGACTCGGCGGTGTGAGCACGCATCTTGCCCGCCAAATCGAACAGAAAACGCGCCTCGAATGTCGCGCGACGGTATTGGGGCATGTGCAGCGCGGCGGTACACCCAGCGCATTCGACCGCGTGCTCGCGACGCAGTTCGGTTTTCACGCGACGGAGTTGATCGCCTCCGAACAATTCGATCGATTGGTTGTGATGCAAGAATCGCAACTGTCGAGCGTGCCCATCACCGAAGTCGCTGACCAGCAGCGAACCGTCGAATTGAACGATCCGCTGATTCGCGCTTGCCAGGCCATCGGTGTCAGTTTCGGTACAAAAGACCTTTAGGCCCACGTACCTTCAAGATTACGCAAATTACCCATTGAGTGCGCCTGACCAAGCCGCCCGCACGTTCTGTGCGCGTCTCTTTCGGTTTTCCAAGAAATCTTTCTGTCAGAGAATGTTCTATCTCGTTACTTGACAGAAACTTACACCTGCCTGCGAATTGACTGCCCCCATGGGCGGCGCTAGGATCGAAATGGAGCCGACGGGGACCATGTCGAGGCCCAGGGACCGATTCCAAACCGAATAGCGTGGTGTGGATTTCTGTAGACGTAAGCCGCGCCCGGCCTGAATATCGTGTCCATTCGACTTGCTGGCGGCAATGGCCTTTATGCATTGGGGGCTGCATGCCGATGCGAAGATATGGCGATGCTGCAAAAGGGACTGCGCAGATTTCGGAGGTATTGAGCGATGGCGAGCAAAAGTGAACTGATCGACCTTATCAATAGCAAGATCGATGTACAGCGCTTTCACGATCAGCACTGGAAGGGCACCGTCTGGGACTACCTCGATCTTGTGGCGAAGAATCCATCGATCGCCCGCAACGCCTTCCAACGTTTGTACGACATGATCCTCCACTACGGGACCGAGCGCTACAAGGTCAACCGCGAGGACATGATTCGCTACAACTTCTTCACCGACCCGATCAACAACGGCGCCGACGGCATCTTCGGGCTCGACAAGACGTTGATGAATCTCGTCGATGTGTTTCGGTCGGCGGCCTATGGGTATGGAACCGAGCGGCGCATTCTGTTGCTGCATGGTCCGGTTGGTTCGTCGAAGAGCACGATCGTGCGCTTGTTGAAGCGCGGGATCGAGCACTACTCGAAACTGGAAGACGGCGCGGCGTACACGTTTTCGTGGAAGGTGCCCAATGCCGATGGCGTTGAGCAACTCTGCCCGTGCCCGATGCACGAAGAGCCGCTGAAGTTGATTCCCGTTGAGGCGCGCGATGAAGTGCTCAACCGCATCAATGGCGATCTGCCCGAAAATCGCCGCATCCGTATCGAAGGGCACCTCGATCCGTTCTGCCGAAAGATGTTCGACGACCTGCAGGTCAAGTATGACGGCGACTGGACCAAGGTAATGGATCACGTCGTTGTGCAGCGTTTGATCCTGTCGGAAAAGGATCGTCGCGGCATCGGGACATTCCAGCCGAAAGACGAAAAGAATCAGGATTCGACCGAACTGACCGGTGACATCAACTATCGCAAGATCGCCGAATATGGCAGCGACAGCGATCCGCGGGCGTTTAACTTTGACGGTGAATTGAACGTGGCCAACCGCGGCATCGTCGAGTTCATCGAAGTGTTGAAGCTCGATGTGGCGTTTCTTTACGACTTGCTCGGTGCGTCGCAGGAGCATTCGATCAAGCCGAAGAAGTTCGCCCAGACCGATATCGACGAAGTCATCATCGGGCATACCAACGAGCCGGAATACAAGAAGCTCCAAGCCAACGAGTTGATGGAGGCGTTTCGTGATCGAACGATCCGCATCGACGTTCCGTACAACATCAAGTTGGCCGACGAGATCAAGATTTACGACAAGGACTTCAACAAGGACAAGATCCGCGGCGTGCACATCGCGCCGCATACGCTGGAGACGGCTGCGATGTGGGCGGTGCTCACGCGCCTTGAAGAACCAAAGAAAGCCGGTTTGAGCCTGATGCAGAAACTCAAGCTCTACAACGGTCGGACCATTCCGAACTTCACCGAAGACTCGGTGCGGGAACTGCGCGAAGAAGCGCCGCGTGAAGGCATGCAGGGAATTTCACCGCGCTACATTCAAGACAAAATTTCAAACGCACTCGTGTCGGATCAGGCCCAGGAAGAAAGCTGCGTCAATCCGTTCATGGTGATGAACGAACTCGAAAGCGGCTTGTCGCATCACAGCCTGATCAACGACGAGGAACTCAAGAAGCGTTACCGCGAGCTGCTGGGTATGGTTAAGGAAGAGTACGAAGACATCCTCAAGAGCGAAGTGCAGCGGGCGATCAGCGCCGACGAAGACGCGATCAAGCGGTTGTGCTCGAACTACATCGAAAACGTCCGAGCATACACCCAGCACGAAAAAGTTCGCAACAAATACACCGGCAAAGACGAGGAACCGGATGAGCGTCTGATGCGGTCGATCGAAGAAAAGATCGACATCCCCGAATCGCGCAAGGACGACTTCCGCCAGGAGATCATGAACTACATCGGTGCGTTGTCGCTCGATGGGAAACGCTTCGAATACCAGACCAACGCACGCTTACACAAGGCGTTGGAACTGAAATTGTTTGAAGACCAGCGCGACACGATCAAGCTCAAGAACGTCGTGTCGGGCGTCGTCGACGACGAAACGCAGGCCAAGATCGACGTCGTCAAGCAGCGTCTCATCAAGTACTTCGGATACAACGAAACGAGCGCCACCGACGTGCTCAACTACGTCGCCAGCATTTTCGCACGCGGCGATGCAGAAGCCAATGAATAGACCGATGCGTCCATTCGGTGGAAAGAAAGCGTTGCTGACAAAATGACTTTCGCCACACGTTTGAGGCAGAGGGGAAATGAATCGTCGCCATGAAGATCGCCAAGGACCACCAACGATTTCGCCAGATCGTGAAAGGAAAAATCCGCAAAGACTTGCGGAAGTTCCTGTCACAGGGTGAACTCCTCGGCCGCGAGGGGAAGCGATCGATCAGCATCCCCGTCCGCAACATCGACACACCCCGATTTCGCTACGGTGACAACAGCGATTCCGGTGTGGGCAGCGGCGACGGTCAGCCGGGCGACGAAGTGGGCACCGGTGAAGGCATGGGCCCCGGCGGAACACAGGAAGGCCAGCACATCCTCGAAGTCGAAGTCGGTCTGGATGAACTCGCCGACATCCTTGGCGAAGAATTGCAACTGCCCCGCATTCAACCGCGTGGCCGCAAGAACATCACCTCCGAACGCGACCGCTACACGGGCATCCGACAATCCGGTCCGGAATCGTTGCGCCATTTCAAGCGAACGTTTCGACGGGCGCTGCGCCGGCAGATCATGAGCGGTGTCTACGACCCATCGCGCCCGCGCATCATTTTCGAACGCGGCGACAAAGTCTATCGAAGTTGGAAAACGGTGTTGAGCCCGCAGTCCAACGCGGTCATCATCTACATGATGGACGTGTCCGGTTCGATGGGCAGCGAGCAAAAGGAACTCGTGCGGTTGGAGGCGTTCTGGATCGACGCCTGGTTGCGGCGGAATTACCAAGGGATCGAGAGTCGTTACATCGTCCACGATGTGCGCGCCGGCGAGGTCGATCGCGAAACGTTTTTCCGCCTTCGAGAAGACGGCGGCACGCGCATTTCCAGCGCGTTTCGACTGGCCAAGGATCTGCTCGAAACCTCATACGACGCCAGCGAGTGGAACGTCTATCTGTTTCACTTTTCCGACGGTGACAACAGCAGCGAATCCGACAGCCGCGAGTGTTGCCGAATGCTTTCCGAAGACTTGCTGCCGCAGATCAATCTCTTCGGTTATTGCCAGGTGGCCAGCGCCTATGGCAGTGGCAACTTCATCAACGTGCTGCACGAGAACCTGCCCGACATCGACAACCTGATCACGTCGCGGGTCAACACCAAGGACGACATCTACGACAGCATCAAGACGTTTTTTGTGAGTGGTCAATAACCAAACGATCCCGCGTTCGGGCGAATAAGATGAGACGGGTTCTTCCGAAAATCCTGGCTGAGTATGCCGAATCCATAGCGGAGTATGCGCGGTTGGAGGGGCTGGATTTCTACCCGACCATCTTCGAAATGCTCGAAAGCGACGAGATGAGCCAGGTCGCGGCGTATGGCGGTTTTCCGCAGCGCTATCCGCATTGGCGCTTCGGGATGGAATACGATCGCCTCCGCAAGCAACACACATATGGGCTCGGCAAGATTTACGAAATGGTCATCAACAACGACCCGTGCTACGCGTACCTGCTGCGCGACAATGCCCTCGTCGATCAAAAGACCGTCATCGCCCACGTCTATGGTCACTGCGATTTCTTCAAGAACAATCTCTGGTTCGCCCACACCAACCGGCAGATGATGGACGAGATGGCCAACCACGCCACCCGCGTTCGACGATACATTTCGCGCCATGGACTCGACCCGGTCGAAGAGTTCATCGATACGTGCCTGTCGGTTGAGAACCTGATCGATCCGCACTCGGTTTTCATGCAGCGCCGCGAAAGTCGTTCAGCCACCAAGCAGCGTGCCCAAAAGCGCGAACGCGGTGAAAAGGAGTCCTTCGACGGAGGCAAATACCCGGCGAAGTCGTACATGGATCGATACATCAATCCGCGCGTCCGTCCGGAGGCCGCGGATACCGATCAGGAGCAGGAAGTTGAGCTGAAGCACCTCTCGATTCCAACGCATCCCATGCGCGACGTGCTGCTGTTTATCCTCGAGAACGCTCCACTAAAGGATTGGGAAGCCGACGTCCTTTCGATCATTCGAAACGAAGCGTACTACTTCGCACCACAGGGGCAAACCAAGATTCTCAACGAAGGTTGGGCAAGCTACTGGCACTCAACCATCATGACCCGCTACTGCCTCCAAGCCGAAGAGTTGATTACCTATTGCGATCATCATTCAGGAACGCTCGCGACGAGTCCCGGGCGATTGAATCCATACAAGCTCGGCATCGAACTGCTCCGCGATGTCGAAAAACGTTGGAATACGGGGCGCTACGGTCCCGAGTACGATGCCTGCGATGACATGGAGACCCGCAGAAACTGGGGCAAGAGTAAAGCGCCGATGGGCAGGGTTGTCGGCAAGGGTTCGCCCGGCCGCGAGAAGATCTATCAAGTGCGCTCGATCTACAACGATGTCACCTTTCTCGATGAATTTCTCACGCCCGAGTTCGTCGAAGAGCAAAAGCTGTTTCACTATCGCTACGACCCCGCCACCGGGCGCATGGTTGTGGTCAATCGCGACTTCGACCGCATCAAGCAGCAGATGCTTTTCATGTTGACGAACCACGCCCAGCCGTACATCTACGTACTCGATGGCAACTACCGAAATCGAGGCGAGCTATACCTCGGGCACCGCCACGGCTACATCGACCTGGATATCAAATACGCCAAGGAAACGCTCAAAGCGCTGTATCGACTTTGGCGGCGTCCGGTCCATATCGAGACAGTCATCGACGATGATCCGATTCTCTTCAGCTTCGATGGCGAACAGTCCACGCAGCAGACCATCGACGAAGCGACCCCAGCACCCGCCAACTCGTTTGCATAGTCGGACTCAGCCGACAGTCACGTCACATTGAACGATGGGTGATGTGCATGAAATAGTCGGCGGATTGGGTCCGAAGTGCGCCCGCCTTGCGGAGGTATCGGACACCCAATTTCATTCTACTTTGCAGCTTCCGATCCAGAATCGTAGATACTCATAGGTCGGGTACTTCAAGGGAGCAGCATATAGAAACGGGTGCAGTTCATCGGGGCACGGCGATGTCGAACCATCCTAGCTTTGCAAAGATTCCAACGTCAGCGGTTCGCGCGTTGGCCAACGAAGATGCGGGAAACATTGAAGTCTACTTGCCGTCGTCCGATGGCAAGGGACCGGTGTTCTACTCTGATTCGGCCCATGGTGGGCAGGGGCCAGACCTCAGCCGATTGCTTGATAGTGGCGTGTCCACCATCCTCGTCCGTAGCGATGAACTGCTCGAATTTGAGAAGTCCATCGAGAGTCGCATCGACAGTATTCTCAAAAACCCCAACGTCCCAGCCGTCGACAAGGCGGAGATCGTTCACAATGCCGGCACGTCGGCTGCGAAAAACCTGCTGGAAACGTCCGTTTCAAGAGACAGCCTCTCGCGGGCCAACAACCTGGTCGAGAGTATCCTGACCAGCGTCACCAGCGATGCCCGGATTGCCGGGCATATCTTCCAGATGGCCGGTCACGAACGGTCCACAGCCAGCCACATGCAAATGGTCTCGACGTTGGCGATCTTATTCGGGTACGAACTGTTCGGAAACGATGAGAAGGTGCTAAGAGCGCTGGGGTTGGCTGGCATGCTTCACGACATCGGAAAACTCTCGATACCGGCGGACATTTTGAATCGGCCCGGACCACTGTCTCAAGAAGAAGTGCTCTTGTTGCAGCAGCACCCGGTTGAAGGCGTCCGACTCATCGGTGACGATGAGAGCATTCCTCAGATCACGCGGCAATTCATTCTCCAACACCACGAACGAATTGACGGTCGTGGTTATCCGCTGGGACTTTCCGGCAATGAAATCCTTCCCGGTTCGCGGGCGCTGAGCATCGTCGACACGTTCCACGCCATGATCGGTCCGCGGGCATACCGATCGCAACTGGGCATTGTCGAAGCCAACCGGGTGATGAGCTACCAGGCCAACCGGCAGTTTGACGCCGACATGCTCAAATGCTGGACCAGCTTGTGCGAGAAGAAAGAAGCCGCTGTGCGCAACAGTGGGCGGTCGGCTGGTGGAGACGAAGACGCCGATGAGGATTTGTCCGCACGTCATGAAAATGCCCTCAAGCGAGCGGGGCGGTTGTCGGTGAATCAGCGACGCCCGCGTCATCGTTTTCACGGGACATCGGTGGTTCGTTGTCTGCACGCAGGGTCGCTGAACAATCAAGAATCGGGCATCGGCGAATTTGGCGCGTGCGTGTTTGACCTTTCGCGTGGCGGGATGTGCATTCTCAGTGCTCATCCGCTCTATCGCGGGGAAATCCTCAATATTCGTGTGCGCGTAGGCCGGGAGTATGAATGGCTTAAGACCATGGTTTCGTGGTCGCGCAGGCATCAGGAAAACGTCTTCAAAGTCGGACTCCGTTTCCTCGGGCGCATCGACGCAAATGCGATCCACGAACGAACAGACGTCGTTCCGATGGGCGGTTACATTTCTGTTGGTGCAGAAGACGAAGCGGACAACACAGACGCCCAGCGAGCCGAATCGACGTTCGAAAGTGAGTCCGAATCCCGCAGCGATACGGGCTCTGCGCTGGAGCAGTTGGATTCAATTGCCCAGAAACGTGACCATTCGATCGCGGCCCAACAGGTCGTCATTGCCCTGTCAATGTCGAGCGACAAACCGGTTCGAATCAAAGCGATCGATGTCATGTCCACGATGGGAGCGCGGGCAACCCGCAGCGCCCTGGTTGATCTTCTGCACGACGCCGATGTCGAAGTTCGGGAGCGGGCGATTCTCGCAGTCGGAATCGGGAAAATCTACGAAGCCGCGTCGGCGCTCCGCGACCTGCTAAACGACCCCGAAGAAAAGATCGCACTCAACGCCGCCGGCGCCCTTGGACAGATGAACGACTGGAGTGGTTTTAACTTTGTCGCCAAGGCGATGGAGGGCAACGGCAAGCATGTGCGATTGGCCGTCCGCGCGTTCAGCGACATCACCCAGCACCGATTCAGCTCGAATCGTGAAGGCATCGCCTCCGCCAAACGCTACCTCAAAGCCAAGCGCAAGGAGTTGGAAAGTAAAGCCAACGGCGTGGCGGTTAGCGCATAGCGAATTCACTCGGGCGTAAAAAGTAGAGAAACCGCGCTCCGTTCTTGGGTCTTGATGAACTCGCACCAAGACTTGGCAACGTTGCGCGGCTTCCCGTTCGCATCCTTGCGATGTCGTCCAGTCGTCCCTGACCTAAATGCCATGGTGCCTCGCGGGTGGCGTGACACATGGTTCTGGGTTCCAGACGCGTGAATCAGTCAACCTATTCCAAGCCGACTTCCACTGCATTCTTATCGGATCAGCGATTATTGGTAATTTAGGCATTCTGGAGTGCGTCTATTCTGATTGAACGATTTCCATCCGAATGGGCGTTATCAGGATTGGGACGCCCGGTTGGCTGCGTCTCGGCGAAAGGGGCAGTTACCTGTCTCGCTCGCCGCGCTGGAGTTCGTCGAGAAGAGCCATCGGATGGTTCGCCCACTTTTCCGCTTCCATGGGCGTGATTTCGCCGGCGCGGACGAGGTTGGCCAGCGAGCGTTCCAGCGTGGTCATCCGCTCGTCGGGCGTGTCCTTGGTCCGCGTTTGGAGCAGCGAATAGACCTGCTCGGTTTTGGCAAGGCGGATCAGGTTGGCCATCGCGTAAGTGTTGTTGAGCAGTTCCATCGCCACGACGCGGCCATTGCCATCGGCGCGGGGGATCAACTTTTGCGAAATGATATGACTGAGCCCGAGCGAAAGCTGGCTGGCGATTTCATCCTGCTGGCCGGTGGGGAACATGTCGAGGATGCGGGTGATCGTTCCGCGCACGTCGCGGGTGTGCAGCGTTGAGAAGACGAGGTGGCCCGTCTCTGCGGCGGTCAGCGTCCAACTGGTGGAGTCGCGGTCGCGCATCTCACCGACGAAGATCACGTCCGGGTCTTCTCGCAGACAATCGCGCAGACCGAGTTCATAACTGGGCACGTCGCGCCCGACTTCACGCTGCGAGATGATCGCGGTTTTTGACTTGAGACGATACTCAATCGGATCTTCCAGCGTGATGATTCGACACGGGCGGTTCTCGGCGATGCGGTCGATCAGCGAGGCGATGGTCGTGCTTTTGCCCGCACCGGTGATGCCCGTCAAGAGCACGAGTCCGTGCTGTTTGTTGACGATGTCCTGCCAGACGTTGTTGGGAAAACCGATTGTCGAAACGTCGGGGATGGTGTTTTCGAGCGCCCGGATCGCGAGGGCGAAACCGTCGTTGTCGCGAAAGCAGTTGATCCGAAACTGCATCAACTCCGTAATGAACGAACTGTCGACCGAACCTTTTTGCAAGAGGGTTGGCCACTCTTTCTCGCTGACGATGGTCCTGGCCAATGCTTCGATCGTGTCGGCGTCGAGCGGTGTGCCCTTCATCCGTTGCAGGTCGCCATCGACGCGGTAGATCGGGGTGCAGCCGACCTTGCGGTGCAGGTCGGAGACGCGCATGGTGCCGCGTTTCGAGAAGTACTCGAGCAGATCGTACATGCTCAGCGTACGCTTCTCGGTCGCTTCGTAGATCGGCTTCTTGATGGTGTCGGCGTCTATCATTGTTGACTCGATTCAATTCGCTTGGACCCGTACGTTATTGCATCGACCAAGGGGCGGTTACGTCTTGATCGGTGCTGACCCGGGCTGCGTTGCCTCGTCCTGTTGGCGGGTTTCAATCAACTCGGCGTAATGCTTTGAGCAAAAGCGCGTGCCGTCAGGAAGGTGGTATACCTTCGGATGCACGGTTTCACAAACCAAGCACAATCCGCGAGATGCCGGCGGATAGGGATGCCCTGTTTTGTCGAAGCGCTCGCGGTGGCGTTTGGTTTCCGCCCGTTTCTGACTGCGCCGCCATGTCCAGATATTGAACCCGGTCCAAAGCGCGATGACCATTCCAAGCGCGACAATCGACAGAATGATCGCCCCGATGATCAGGAAGATATTCGCACCGAACATGTGCAACCGAGATGCGATCATCAGACCAAAACCCCTCAAGGTCGAAACTCGCCGTTTCCTTGCCATTCGCCTGGGCGCTTCGAAGCGTCGGCCAGGCGAGGACACCTCACATTGGGTATTACGGCAAAGCGTCGTCACAGTCGCAATCGACGATCGTCCGGGAGAACGGGACGCCCGGACGCTTCGTTGTGGGGCCGGTGCGACTGATATAGGCTTTCCAGTGAACCACGGGGCCCAACAGCTCGTCGAACAGATGAGAATGCACCTGCCGAAAGGAAGGCCCATGTCCACTTTCGCCATCGACCCCAACGACGGAACGATCCATCTTCCAAGCGGCGAATCGCTAGATTCCGATCTGACGCAGGATGCCTTCCGCGCCGCCTCGGCTCTTGCCGGAGCCAATGATCGCAACTATGGCACGCTCCCGTGGATTCACTATGAGTTTTCCGGCGGGCAGGTTGATGGACACAACCTCTTTGTCAGCATTTGTTTCTATGACCAACTGCTCGTGTACGTATCGATCACCGTCGATCTCTACCCGCACGGCTGCACGGATTGGTCGAGTTATTCACTCGACACTGAAACGGAAATCAAAATTCTGCATGATGGATTGCTCAAAAAGATGTTCGACAGCAAGCCAAAGAAGCTGCCAGCGGTGAAGATGCAAGATAAGAAGCACGCACCGCTGGGCCGTGCGATATTCTGGAACCTCAAGTGGGGAAGCGCCGGCTCATACCACGATTCAAAAGGCGGCGGAACGTATATCGTCATTGAATACGACAATCGAAAAGAAAAGTGCCAACGCGCGTATCGCTTGAAACACCCTCTGCGATGAAACAGACGATTAGAAAATCGCAGTGCCCGGCGGCTGTATCGTTTATCGCTGCGGCGATCCTCTTTCCATTCATCTGGGCCGCGGGCGTGATCCTTGTTCGAGAATTGATCATCGCTCTTCCTGATAGCGTGATGAAGTCTATCGAATGGGTGCCATCGTACGATTATGTTCTGGTATGCGCGATGATCGGATTGCCGGTCATTCCGGCGTATTGGGCCTCGCGGGCCGCTTACATGAATGTTAGATGGAAGGAAGTTGAATACGACGGATCAAGCTGTCGGCAATGCGGTTATGATCTGACGGGTAACGTCAGCGGCGTCTGCCCGGAATGCGGTCGCAATTGTGATGCTCTCGGAGGTTGACGCGTGACCGATGCGTCCCATCGACCGTTCTGGTTTTCACTTTGGAAGTGGCGGCGCGAGTTGCTTGGCGTCTTTATTGGCAACGCGCTTTGTGGAATCAGCTTGATACCGATCGATTGGACCGTTTCGTGGTACTCGCATGCGCAGGCGATGGCAGGAAGGACGAACGTCTGGCATGGGCCAGCCACCTCGGTGCCGGGTATGACCTTCATAGAGCATGTTGGACCCTGGCTCTTTTTGATTCTGATGCTGACGATCGTCACGACTGTCTTTGCGGTTCTGGGATGGAAGATCATTCCGTCGAAGGGCAAGAGGCGTAAACGTCGATTCATGCGGGCGTGGATGTTTGCGGCGCTTCTCGCTCCAGTCATTGTGTATGCGGGCACGACGGGCATTTGTTGTCTAATTATTTACTGGACGCGAAATGGAGGCGGCGGTGATCATTGGGTCGTCCTGCCGGTGCTGGCAGGTTATTCCTTCTTTGGTATCGCGCTGATCGATCGGTGGTGCGTTTTGCGAAGGGCCAAGCGCATGGTGCCGCGCTGCCGCAAGTGCAGGTATATCCTTCGCGGCTTGGCCACACGGCGATGTCCCGAGTGTGGGAAAGTGCAATGAAACGACGTCTACGCAAACGGCGCGTCTTGAAATGGATTGGAGTTGGACTGTGCGTCGTGTCAGGATCGATCTGGATTGCATGTTCAATATTCAATTTTGGCTACGCGGGAAGTCAGATCGGTGCGTTGTTTAGCAATGGATCAATGCAGATTGTCTGGGAAACAAACGAGGAACCAGACGGTTGGGAGACTTGGCCTTCTTGGCCGGGTTCGCGCCGTAGCGCCATTGGGTGGCCGTCTGTTGAATCTTATGGAGAATCGTTGTTGGTGGAGGTTCCCCTCTGGTTGCTCTTCGGCTTCCCTGCAATTCTGACGATTCTGCTGTTTCGGATGGACCGGGTTGCAGACATAAAGTGTTTGAAATGTGCATTTGTTTTTGCTGGCTTGGAACGCTGCCCATGTCCCAAGTGCGGTGAATTCACATGATTCAAAAGCTCGCAAAACGTCTACTTCTCACCTTGACGGTCGTTTCTATAGGTTTCGCCGTTTGGTCATACTTTGCGACTGTGCATTTTGAATGCGAATTGTCTTCGAAGTGTCTCGTAACACTTGAAACGCAACCGCGTGGGCTGAACGTCATTTGGTGCAACTATTCGGGCAATATTGACCATCCCAGAGGTGTTTCACAAAGCCTGCTCAACTCGAGCAAATGTTCATGGTTTCCTTCAATCAATTCATTTCAGAACTCCGGATCGAGCGGTGCATCGAAGTATTGGGTGTCATCGCTGGCTGTGCGTCTGCCGTTTTGGTCGCTGATCGTTCTCTTGGCGACATATCCGTTGATCATTCCCGCACTTGCCTGGGGATGCCGGCGCATACGCCGTAGATGCTTGCCGATTTATGCATGTTACCTTGTCGCACTTGCTGTTGTCCCTTTTACGTTGATCGTTGCCGGTCTTGCCTGCTACTTCGTATCAATGCTGATGTTGTTTGTCGGTATTCCTTATGCTGTTCGAACTCCGATAAACTTCGCGACAATCATCGTCGCCATCTACGTGATTGCCGGCTTTCTCTATCGGTATCTGATTGGCCCAGTCAATTGGATGCTTTGCGAGCAATGCGGCTATGACCTGACGGGGAACACGAGCGGTGTATGCCCGGAATGTGGGGCCTCACTCGACTCTGGGCATACCCTTGAATCGTATCAAGATTGCCCGTGACTGATCGAGTTGCGTGTTTTGAATTACGACCAGAAGGGGCGGACGGCTTGGGTGGTGGCGATGCAGGCTATGGTTGCTGCGATCATGACTTTGAACATGCTGCCGAGGGTGCGGCCCAGGGCGGTGTAGAAGCCGGACTTGGTGCCTTCGTCCCAGCGTTTTCCGACTTGCAGTTCGGCGATGAGCGCGCCGGCGAAGCATCCGACCGCGGCGCCGATGATGGTTCCGAAAACGGGGACCGGGATCGACAGAAAGATCGCGCCGATCATTCCGCCAGCCAATCCGTACCATGCGGCGCGTTTGCTGGCTCCGCTGCGTTTCGCGAGTACTGCACCGCCCATCGTCTCGACGATTTCGCCGATCACCGCGAGGCCCAGCATCACGCCCAGTCCGATTAGACCGATGCGCGACCAGCCGTAATACCACGCGTACAGCGTCGCCGCGCACATGATCGTCCACGTGCCGGGCAGTTGCAGCAATGAAAGCGCCACGCCGGCGAAGCAGATCGCGGCTAATATCGCGACGAGGGCGATGTCGATGATGGTGTCCAGCACGAATCCCGCCTGTTCTTGGGTTGACGGCGCTCATGCACCGTTACCGTAACTTCGTTTCGGCGGGGATTATATTCGCACGATTATGAAGCGGCTACGAGTTTTTCAGCCGCTTCCGCACTTGCGGCGCTGAACGCGTTGGCAAAGTGATCGAGCGCGTGCTGAAACTGCTGCGTGGCCCACGATCGGTTTGCATCAGCGAGCGGCGTCGTCGTTTTCAACGGCGCGACTTCGTCCGGACCGGGAACGCGCACCTCGGTGACAACTTCGACCGAGTCCATGCCAGAAAGCCGAAACGCGATGATCGCGTAACCGTTTTCGGTCAGGGCGAACTTGTAAAAATACGTTCCCGTTTCGGACGCGGGCGATGTGCAGGTAAAACCGTTCTTCGTCGCAAATTCGGAAAAATCCTCGTTGACCGGTTCGATGTGCTCGGTGGCGATTTCATCGAAGGTCCTGCGCCAGTGTTTGCGTGCGGATTCGAGTTTGGTGACGAACGATCGCTGCCAATTGTTCATGGGTCGTGACGCTCCTGTAGGTTGTGGACTTGGGTGACATCAATGGGCGGCATCAGTTCGCCACCGAACGCACGTTGCACATCGAACGCACGTTGCAACCTACAATACAATTCGGGGATTGGGCGAGTTGGTTTGGCCACGCTTGTTTGAGCGCATCACCCCCAGTTTCGGCGGAACCGATAAAGGAGATTGGTGGGGCGAGCGCAGGCCGCCTGATCCAGCGGTAGTCAGATTGAGCCAGCGGTGGTCAGAGCGTTGGCAGGAAGATCGCCAATACGACGAGCAAGAGCCCAATCGCGGTATTGATGATGCCTTTGATGTACTTGGGTTCGACTTCGACGAATTCGCGGGCCCACTCCGGAACCCGTTTGCTCCGGAGAATTTGCATGCCGCTGCATATCGTCAGCACGGCAAGCACCACCCCGATCACGCGGCCAATGCCGTCAGCCCACTGCACAAGCCAGAAGAACAGAATGAAAAACGCGCTGGCGGCGGCGACATACGGTCCGACATCGACGAGATCGTTGTAGTCCTCGGTTTGCCTGAGTCCGTGATAGAGTTTCTTGGCGTTGTTCTGGACGTCGAGCCAATAGATGGTTTTGCCGCATTCCGGGCACTGCTCGCTGGAGATGCCGGTGAGGTTGTATTCGCACTTGGGGCAGACGGGCGGCAATTTTTCCGTCCAGTCCCGTCCGATGTACTTCGAATACATGCCAATGTCCTGTTTCGAACAATTGCGGAGTATCAACCAAAGCACCAACAATAGAGCGATGATGCTGGCAGCTACGGCGACCACGTAGAGCCAAGGTCCAGGCGGCGCGGGCGGCGCGATGGAGCGAACGGCAATCATCATCGTATCAGTTCCCCGGTGTTGCGGAACGAACCTGCCTCAACCAACTCGCGAGCCGTTGAACTCTGTTCCGATTCTTATCCCCACGACCACGCGAACCGATCTTTGAAGTGGTGATAATACAATCCGATGCACTGCATCGCCACGACCATGCAGTATACGTCAACGATGGCGAGGATCGTCACGATCGCCCAACCATTTCCACCCATCGACGCCGCGACCGGAGTTAGCACCGACTTCAACCCCCAGGAGATACCGATCGCGCCTCCGAGCGCCGCGCACGTGACCAGGTAGGGAACAAACGTCCGCAGCACGGTGAGGACCATTCGGTCGGGGCGCAGCAGACATGTAAACCCTCCGATCGCAAATGTCAGGATGAAGATCGGCCAAAGGCATACACCGATCCCGAGCATCGCAAAGACGCCGCCGTGTGAGACCCCGTTGCTTCCGACGATCGAGAAGTAGATTCGCAACGGAACAAGGGTGATCAGGCACGTGGTCAGGAACTTTGCGAAGGGAATGATGATGTCGTCAAACCAGTCGCCATTCAATCCGATCTCGGGAAGATCATCGTCGCCGTTGGATGCATTGACGACGACGTTGAAGAAAAAGGCGGCAAGCAGTCCCGTGAGGATGACCATCGGAATAAGCAGTATGCAGGAAAAGCCAAGCACCATCAGTGCGGAATCCATCGCCATGAGAACCGTCACGAAGATGATCGAGAACAAATTCCCTGCGTCTGCAAAGACAAGCAGGCTTTTAGCGCAACTTCGCAGGTATCTTCCGATCCCGCTTGCATGGGCCACCTTGTTTGATTGATCGATCTCAAAATCGACCGGCATCGTAGAAGCCAGTGGCCTGTTTGTTTGCGCAACGTGACCGCAGTGAATGCAGATTTCATTGGGGTTGCTTAAGGGGGCGCTGCACCGTGCGCATGCTGTCGTCATGCCCGAACCGCTCGCTGGGGTCTGCGGTGGATAGATGTCGTCGAGAAATGTGAACGCTTCACGATTGGGGATTTTCGCTCCAACAGCATGCGCTGCTGCCACCCGGAAACGTTTCCTGCATTGCGGACAGACGAGTGTATGGCCGAACTGGTCAGCCGAGACGTTGATACGTTGACCACAATGACATCGCACCTGTGCCATGATTTGGCCCACCCACTACGTGATTCCTAACGCAAACCATCTGTCCTGCGAACTCAACCATAACGCGAGGGCCGTAGCGGTGGCTGTTACAATCTGTGGGCCAGTTTGGAACCACGTTGCGTTAGGGGCGATTGCGGGCGTGAAGGTGCCCAATGGCGTGGAAAAAAGTGCACGCGGCCTGACTGGCTTAGGTCGGGGTTCACCAGCCAGGCCCCGCGACTACACGATTGCGCTATCCGGATTCGTCGTTTCCGGAACGGTCGGTGATTCAAATGACTTCCGACAGAGTCGGGGCGCAATTGCCCCGTCAGACGGAAGTCGTTTTCGACGTGGGATGGATCGGGAAAATCGCCGCGCAGTGGATGCGTCCAGACCATGGGGATTTCTGTGGCGGCGTCAGAGAGTTCAACGGTGGTGACCGTTTGAACCGACCAATCTCTCGTCTGAGGGAATTATCGACTGAGCGATGGGGAAAATGCGAATCGCGAATGCGCGCAGCGTGCCAACAGCGTGGCACTCTAAATCGAAAAATTCAGAGGGGAGTTGGCCGCACCTGCGATGTTAGATAATCGGCATAGTCTGCGCAAACACGTTAGCCCTTCTTGACCTTCAGATGCTTCAACGCCGCCTTCTCCGAATCCTTGAAAACGAAGAGCTTGTCGAGGCGAGTGATCTTGAAAATCTTGACCACTTCCGGCTGGGCGCCCATGAGGACAAGCGTGCCTTTGATCTTCTTGATGTTCTCATTGACCGGAATCAGGACGCCAAGCGCGGCTGAGCTGAGCTGTCGCACCTTGGTCATGTCGAGGATCATCCGCTTGCAGGCCTTCTTGTCGACCATGTGGAACAGCTCTTCGCGAATGCTGTCGATCTGCTGGGTGTTGACGATGGAAGACTCTGTGAAGGTGACGACGGCCACATCTTCGACATGTTCGACGAGCAGGCGTGACGGCTGCGGCATGGTGAATCCCCTGAATGAGTGTCCAATGATGGATTAGATCGGGGAGTTTCCCAATCTGACGCGCCGGGAAGGGTAGCCCAAAGTCGTCCTCACGGCGAGGACAAAGAGACATAAAATGTGGCTCCTGACGGAGTTAGGGGACATTACCGCCGGCACGCTGCTGGGAATCGCGATCGGACGTCATCGGGATCGTGGTGCGGGGGCAGTTGCGGGCGGTGATTCCGTCTCCAGCCGCAGCGGTTTTCGGTTTATTCGAAGGCCCGACTGCCCTTGACGATGATCGGGCGTTTTGTACGATGCGGGGCTCTGTAGCAGCAAATAGTCTGGATTTTGGTTTTTGTTTGGATTGATGCAGATATGCCGACAGGACGCGCTCCTTCATATATGGCCCGCAAGGAAACTTTTCACCCCGAATGGCACCATGTCGATGCCTCCGGTCAGGTGATGGGACGCTTGGCGGTTAAGATCGCAACCGTATTGATGGGCAAGCATAAGCCCACCTATACCCCGCACGTCGACACAGGCGATTTCGTTGTCGTGACCAATTGCGACAAGGTGAAGCTGACCGGGAACAAGTTGGCGGCGATGCACTACGATCGTTACACCTACCACACCGGCGGGTTCAAATCGGATTCCGGTGAGGAATTGATGGAAAAGCACCCCGACCGCATTCTGCGTTTCGCCGTGAAGCGAATGCTACCGAAGAATGCGCTTGGTCGGCAGATGCTTAGCAAACTCAAGATTTATGCAGACGACCAGCATCCACATACGGCTCAGCAGCCGAAAGAATGGGCGTTCTAAAACCGTTTCGCACGGTCGATTGCGGCGTGTTGGCGTCTCGACCGGGTTGGATTTGAATTAGATTGGAGAAGATGTTCGTGGCTGATTCACCTACACCTCAAGATGCACCTGCCTCATCGGAAGAATCCGTTGCGGTGGCTGTTGCGGAAAAACCCACTGTCTCGTCGTTGACCCACGAATGGACGGCGCCCAAGCCAAAGGCAGGGGGGTATCACTGGGGAACTGGTCGCCGTAAAAGTTCGATCGCCCGCGTGCGAATCAAACAGGGCACCGGCAAGTTCGTGATCAATGGCCGCGAAGTTGAAAAGTACTTCCACCTCGAGCGCGATCGCAACACGATCGTGGCGCCGCTGGAAGCCACCGACACCCGCAAGCGCGTCGATGTTTTCGTGAACGCATCGGGCGGCGGAACCACCGGTCAAGCCGGCGCGATTGTCCTCGGCATCGCCCGCGCACTGAAAGAAGCCAGCAAGGAATACGAATCATTGCTCCGCGATGGAAAGTACCTGACCCGTGATGGTCGTCGCGTTGAGCGTAAGAAATACGGCCGCCGTGGCGCCCGCCGCAGCTTCCAGTTCTCCAAGCGTTAATCGAGAATCGAAGCCACCATCAATCAGGAAATCTCAGCCCGCCAATCGGCGGGCTTTTTTTATTTTTACGCCACCGCAAACACCAACCCCCAGCACGCCGGTGCCATCGTCCGACACTGCAACTGCACCGGTTGAGCCGGGAGCGCTTGTGTGCGGCAAGACGCCGAGGGGTTGAAGTGTAGCCCTAACGGTCGCGGCCAACGCCGCGGACGCAGCAAAGACCAAGCTGAGGCTTGTTACGACCATGCACAATTAGCGTGTAGTCGCCGGGGGTGTCGTGCTTGACCGTTGGGGCCTTGGGCGAAAGAACCGCCTTGCAATCGCCTGTTGGGCACAAGAAAGCCACCTGCAGCGAAGGAGTCACACTGCAGGTGGCTTGAATTCATCCGTCTCTTGAGGGCCTGAAAGCCCAATCGGATCAGGCGGCGTTACGCCTTCGCCGACGGTCATACTTCAATCCGCCGAATCCCAGCATCATCAGCATCATGGTCGCCGCTCCACCGGCACCGCAGCCGACGCCGCTCGCGCAACCGGCTTGCTCACCGTTGTCGTCATCGTCTGGGCTAATCAACGCACAACCAACTGAGTTGACCTGATAGCCTTCTGGCGTTTGGGCGCACTCATCGATCGAGTCGGGCACGCCGTCGCCATCGCTGTCGGGGTCGTCGACGTTGTCGCCGTCGTCACCGCCGCCATCGCCGTCACCGTCTCCCATGCCGCCGTCGTCTGGCGTGTCGCCGTTGGTGTTGACGTCGTCGTCTCCGTCATCGCCGGGGCCCGGCTGAGGATCTGGGTCGGGGTTGCCGTCGTCGAGCTGCGCATCGGAGCAACCATCGCCATCGACCGGAACGTTGGCCGATGTGCCCGGGCACAGGTCCACATCGTTGGTCACGCCGTCGCCATCGCTGTCGAGTTGCGATGCCGCGCAACCCACTGCGTTGACAGTCGCGCCCGCAGGCGTGTCGGCACATAAGTCGGCATCGTTAAAGACGCCGTCCTCGTCGTCGTCGAGTTGCGAATCACTGCAACCGTCGGCGTCAACCGTCTCGCCGGTCGGCGTATCGGCGCAAAGATCGCCACTGTCGGCAACGCCGTCGCCGTCACCATCCGGGGGCGGGCCGCCACCACCGCCGCCACCTCCACCGCCTGATTCGCATGCGTCAGTGGCTTCGTTGCAGGATTGGCCGGGAAGGCAGCCGGGTCCGGGCGAAATGCAGATGCCCGCATCGCAAAACTCAATGCCGGTACAGAATAATCCGTCGTCGCATTCGGCGTCGGACGTGCAACCTTCGCATTCGTCCGGTACGCCGTTGGAGTTGGTATCCATCGCGGTGCCAGCCGCGATGTCGTCGAGGTCGCCGATCCCGTTGGTGTTGCAGTCGGGCTGCTCACAAACGTCGCCGGCTTCATCGCAAACTTCGCCGAGCAGGCATGGGTCGCTGCCGGCAACGCAGGTGTCGACGTTGCAGGTTTCAACGCCGTTGCAATACAAACCGTCGTCACAATCCCCATCGACCACGCATTCGTCGCACTCGTCGGGAATGTTGTTGGTGTTGAGGTCGTCGCTGAACCCGCCGGCAATGTCAGCCGCATCACCGATGCCGTTGGTGTTGCAGTCGTCGCCGATGGGCAAACACGAATCGGTCGCCTCTTCGCAGGATTGACCGACGACGCAAGGAAGCGAACCGGCTTCACATCGATCGACATTGCACGTTTCCGTACCGTTGCAGTACATCCCATCGTCGCAGTCGCCATCGACGAGGCATTCATCGCATTCGTCGGGGACGCTGTTGGCGTTGACGTCTTCGCTGGTCGCGCCGGCAATGTCGAGGGCGTCATCGACGCCGTTGGAGTTGCAGTCGGTGTTGATGACGCAGGTGTCGCCGATCTCGTCACAGATTTCGCCGCCCGAGCAGGGGTTCATGCCCGCGACGCACGTATCCGTGTCGCACGTCTCTGCGCCGTTGCAGTACAAGCCGTCATCACAATCGCCGTCAAAGACACACTCGTCGCATTCATCGGGAACACCGTTGACGTTGAGGTCGTCGCTCGTGCCGCCACTGATGTCGGTCGCGTCGCCGACGCCGTTGTTGTTGCAGTCGGGACCGGTGGGTGGACACGAGTCGGTGTCTTCGTCACACGTTTGCCCAGCCGCGCAAGGATCACCGCTTGCTTGACACGTAGCTGTGTTGCAAGTTTCGACGCCCGTGCAATACAAGCCGTCATCGCAATCGCCGTCGAAGACGCATTCGTCGCACTCGTCGGGAACGCTGTTGGCGTTGAGGTCGTCGCTGAATCCGCCCGAAATGTCGGTCGCATCACCGATGCCGTTGGTGTTGCAGTCGGGACCGTCCGGATCGCAGGCGTCGGAGACTTCGTTGCAAACCTGACCGGCCACCTGGCAAGGCGCCGTTCCGCCTACGCACATATCGACGTTGCAGGTTTCCGCGCCGTTGCAGAAAGCGCCGTCGTCACAGTCGGCATCCACCGCACATTGGTCGCATTCGTCGGGAATGCTGTTGCCGTTTAGATCCAGACTGTTGCCCAAGGCGATGTCGGTTGCATCACCTATGCCGTTGGTGTTGCAATCGGGTCCGTCAGGCATGCACTGATCGTTTAGTTCATCACACGTTTGGCCCTGCCCGCACGGGTCGGGGCCGTCATTGCATACGTCGATCGCGCACTGCTCAACACCATTGCAGAATT
>JAUIEW010000346.1 GCA_030429365.1 Phycisphaerae bacterium | reverse complement strand
GAGTTCGCCGTCCTTCGCCGCGATGGCCGAACAGCCTTCGCCCAGCGAATGACGCCATTTGACCTTCGGGCCTGATTCGGGCCAGGCGTCGGCGAGTTTCGGTGCGGTGACTTTGAAGTCGCGCGAGGGTCCGCCCCATTGTGGCCAATCGGGTGAGCCGGCTTGTGTCGCTGTGCCGGTCATGGCGACCATGGCACAGCCAAGTAAGCCGCAGATGATAGGCCGGTTCATTCGTCGGTTTGTCCTGTTGTGCATGGTGTTTTCCTCAAATGGGCATCGGTTCCAAGTGACTGGTCCGTATTCTGTGTGGCCAGGCTACCCAGCACAAGCCCAACATCGCGAATTGAGGCTCAATTAAACGCTTATTCGACGCCATGGGGCACCCTTGACCCTTTGAAGCGATTGGTCACAATTGGCCAACCGATATAAACAGCAGTTCAGTGATGATTTGCGGTTCAGATGGATGTGATCCGCCCGCCAGCAGGAGTCTTGACATGGCCCAGCGTATTTCCGGTGAAATGAACAGTGGTGGCTTCAAGTTCGCACTAATTGTCAGCCGCTTCAATGATTTTATCACCAGCAAGCTTGTGGACGGCGCGATCGACACATTGGTGCGTCACGGGACCGCCGACGACGACATCAGCGTCTTGTATGTTCCCGGCGCGTTTGAGTTGCCATTTATGGCCAAGCGGGCGGCAGCGAGTGGGGCGTTTGATGCGGTGATTTGTCTCGGTTGCGTGATTCGCGGTCAGACGCCGCATTTTGATTATGTCGCCGGGCAAGCCGCGCGGGGCATCGCCCAGGTCGGGTTGGACACGGGCGTGCCGACGACGTTTGGTTTGATCACGTCGGATACGTTGGAGCAGGCCATCGAGCGCGCGGGCAGCAAAGCCGGTAACAAAGGCACGGATGCAGCCGCCAGTGCGATCGAGTTGGTGAGCCTGCTGTCGATACTGTCCAAAGGAAATTGAGTGGTAGGGTGGGCTGTGCCCATCAATCTGTAAGACATGCAAACGGCGGTGGGTACGACCCACCCCACGAATTTGTATTGAAGCATCTTGTAGTGATTGGGAGCGGGAACAACTTTGGCGATTGATCGACACAAGGCGCGAATCCTTGGCATGCAGGCGCTCTGCCAACTGGATAGCCAGGGCGATGAGTACCTTCCAACTGTAGCGACGTTTCTAGCCGACCACATCGAATCCGGTGAAACGCTTTCATATGCCCACGATCTCGTCGAGTTGGCATGGCGTGAACGGGAAGTTGTCGAGAAGGAGATCGCGCAGCACTCGAAGGGCTGGACGATGGCCCGCATGTCGTCGGTGGATCGCAACGTGCTTCGCGTGGCGCTGGCCGAGTTCGATCTGAAACAAGCGCCGCCGAAAGTCATCATCAACGAAGCCATTGAGATCGCCAAGGAATTTGGCTCGGCTGAATCGGGTGCATTCGTCAATGGCATTCTCGATAAGGTTTGGGCGATGATTGATCCAGCTGCACGAGAGCAGGGCACGCGAGAAAAGAAGGGATAGTCAGACGTGGGATTGTTCGACAAGCTAAAGAAGGGATTGGCCAAGACCCGCGACAAGATCGGTGCGGGATTTCGTTCGATTCTGCCATTCGGCAAAAAGATCGATGAGGCCGTTCTCAACGAGTTGGAAGACACGATGCTTGTTTCGGACATCGGTCCGACCGCGACGGCTGAGTTGATCGACTCCGTGCGCACGGCATGGAAGAAGGGGAAGATCAGCGAGACGCAGGAAATCGTCGAGCACCTCAAGTCCGTGATCGTCGAGAAGTGGCCCCCGTCTGACCGCACGCTCAACTACGCGCCGCAAGGTCCGACGGTCGTGCTCGTCGCGGGCATCAACGGTTCGGGCAAGACGACCAGCATCGCCAAACTCGCGAAATTGCTTTCGAGTCAGGGCAAGAAGGTGATCGTCGCCGCGGCTGATACGTACCGGGCAGCGGCGGTTGAGCAGCTGACGGTGTGGGCTGATCGCATCGGCGTGCAGATCGTTAAGCATCAGCAGGGTGCCGACCCCGGCGCGGTGGCGTACGATGCGTGCGAGGCGGCGGTTGCCCGCAATGCCGACGTGCTCATCGTGGATACCGCCGGCCGACTTCACACGCAGGACAACCTGATGCGTGAGCTTTCGAAGATTCAAAAAGTCGTGCAGAAGAAAATCGAAGGCGCGCCGCATGAAGTCTTGCTCGTGCTCGACGCGACGATCGGTCAGAACGCGATCCTGCAGGCGTCGCAATTCAGCGAGCATGTTGATGTCAGCGGTATCGTTCTCTCCAAACTCGACGGCAGCGCCAAGGGCGGAATCGTCATCGGCATTCGCGATAAGCTTAACGTCCCGGTGAAATTCGTCGGACTCGGCGAAACGGAAAACGATCTCGAACCGTTCGATCCGCAGGCTTATGTCGACGCCATGTTCGCCGCGTGACGTTCGCCACATACGAAGGAGCGAAGGGGCACGCCTTGATCTACTTCGATCACAATTCATCGACGCCGATTGATCCAGCCGTCGCAGCCGCGATGACGCCATACCTGCTTGAGCATCATGGCAATCCTTCGAGTCCACATGCGCCCGGGCGGGCGATGCGGGCAGCCGTCGATCACGCGCGATCGCAAATCGCAGCGATGCTCGAAGTCAATGACGACGAAATCATTTTCAATTCAGGCGGTTCCGAGGGTTGCAACCACGCGATCAAGGGCGCCGCATGGGCGCGGATGGATGCGGGTCGGCACATCGTCACGACGGTGATCGAGCATCCGGCCATCCTGAATGCTTGCGCGTTTCTTGCAAAAAACGGTTTCGAGATCACCCGCGTCGGTGTCGATTCGACCGGGATGGTTGATCCCGATGACATTCGCACGGCGCTTCGGCCCGACACGATTTTGGTTTCGGTCATGCTGGCCAACAACGAAGTCGGCACGATTCAACCGATCGCCGACATCGCAAAGATCGCCCGAGATGCCGGCGCATGGATGCACACCGATGCCGCACAAGCCGTCGGGAAAATTCCAGTCAGTGCCAGCGGGCTCGGCGTTGATCTGCTGACGTTTGCCGGGCACAAGTGCTACGCGCCGCAGGGCATCGGGGCGATGTTTATTCGCGAAGGCGTCACGCTTGAACCGCTGATTCATGGTGCGGGTCATGAGAAAGGTCGCCGTGCAGGTACGGAACCGGTGGCCAATGTCGTCGCGCTCGGCAAAGCCGCGGAGTTGGTGCGGTCGGCCCGATCGAGCGACAAGACACGTCAGCAACGCGACACGCTGCAAGAAACGCTGAAGAACGAATTGGGCGACGGCGTCGTGTTTCATGGCCATCCCACGAACCGATTGCCCGGCACGTTGAGCACAGCGTTTCGTGCAAAAATCGGAGCGGAAGTTTTGGCAAAGGCGCCCGAAATTTGCGCGAGTGCAGGGGCGGCGTGTCATGGTGATAAGCCGTTCGTGTCGCCAGTGCTTTCCGCAATGGGGGTGTCGCATGAATTGGCGCTGGGGACAGTACGGTTCAGTCTTGGGCGGGATACGACTGATGAAGAAGTCGAACGCGCTGCGAAGATGATTATCGATGCGGCACGCAGCGCGTAGGGTGGGCCGTGCCCACCGCCGTCATTCCCGCGCAGGCGGGAATCCAGGACTAAAAGAGAAAAACCACGGTATACTGAACCACATAAGGCCGCGTATGCCTCTCTGCCGCCAAGCGTAGCGCACCAATTCTGGATTCCCGCTTTCGCGGGAATGACGACCTTTCGCCGGAATGACGGTAGAGCGACCAGTCTACACCCCCAACAACTCCCTTATCTTCGCGTTCATATCATCCGCCTTCAAAATCGATTCACCGACAAGAATCGCTTTCGCACCGGCTTGTTGGACTTTGACGACGTCGTCGCGTGTGTGGATGCCGCTTTCGGACACGATTGTCGTTGAACCGTCGAGCATTTTCGCGAGTCGCGCCGTGGTGGACACATCGGTTTTCTGAATGGTCAGGTCGCGGTTGTTGATCCCGATGATG
>JAUIEW010000345.1 GCA_030429365.1 Phycisphaerae bacterium | reverse complement strand
TTTCCGTCATCCGGCTGATCTGCCCCTCGACCTCCTCGCATACCGTCGTGCAGCCGGACGACGGAAAAACCCTCTATCGTTAGCGTGTCTGGAGGCTATGGCCACCGTCGCCAAACATGAAGATCCAATGGATCGTTCAACGACTGAGGGGTCAAGAGGCACCGCGTGGCCGGGTGCGATCATCATCATTCTTGTCTTATTGATGCTGGCATTGGTTGCACCGCATGGCTCGGTCGACAGTGGCGCCGCGTCGAGATCTCCTGGCCCATCGACCTCAAACGAGCACCCTTGAGAGTGCAGTCGCGGTGTGGGGAGTATCTTTGCGGAAGAAGAGGCGGGCGTGGAACATCCGGACAACTTCCTAGTAGATTTGCAGATGCACGCTAACAAGCAGATGCACCTGACGGCCGCAAACGGCCGCAGGTGATCGGCAGGACGTTAGAACGCACTTGGAGGAGACATGGGCGAGTACGGTCCCGGACCGGGAGATACCGCCGGTGTGCGTGGCAACTGCGGTGTTGTCGCCACAATTCGTGTCACTGAAGACGGCCGTGTTCGTCTCATTTTGGACGATGTCATCGGATTCCCCATGACAGACGCCCAGGGTTGGAAGAAGGAGCGACTGTACACGTACAAAGACTTCGAGAAGGGAAGCTTCTTACTGAATGAACTCGATGAATCAGATCTGGCGGATATTGGTCTCCAGGTTGTTGCCCGGCTGACTGCTGCCCTTTCGACTTCGAATGAGCAGTCGTTCTAACAAGCCAATGCACCTGACGCCCGCCTGCGGCGGCCGCAGGTGACCGGCAAGACGTTAGGATGACTGTCCGGCATCGCGTCGCAGTTGCAGCTCTTTTGGCGATCATTACCGGATGCGCCGGTGTTACCGCTCCGGCAGCGACACCTTCCGAGTGGACGCCTCTGTACCGGTGCAACATCGACCTGGCTGAGGCCGAAGGAACCGAGCGGACGTACACTGGATTCTACGAAGCAGAATTCGAATCGAGTTCTTTCAAACTCTCCGGACTCCCGTGCGAGGTGTGGCTGGCGGGGAATGTTTGCCCAATCTTTCCGGACAGGGACTGCCATAAGGGGGCGGAGGTGGCGGCCTATGTCGCCATCGAGGGGAAGGTTTCCCCGGTGGGAAACTACGGCCACTTTGGGATGTGGGAACGCCGCTTAGAGGTGACGCAGGTTCTCGATGTCCAGCGAGTGAATCGGCATCGGCAGCCCTGAAGGCGCTTGCCCTCCATCGCGCAGGCGGCAATCCTAACACGCCGTTGCACCTGACGCGCACCTCCGGCGCGCGCAGGTGACCGGCAAAGACGTTGGACGGATTGGGTTCGGGACTGAACTGTGGTGCTGCCTCTACACGAGAACGGCCTGGAGCGCGACGACGAATGGCATGCGTTGAAGACGTTGCTCCTCCTATGCCGATACGGCAGGCGCGATGAGGCTCGAAAGGCATGGGATCGACTGCCGCCACATCTCCACAAACACCCCATCGGGCTTGGCGCTTCCAGGTTCCTGGAGGATAGCTCGTGCGATCTTGATTCGCATGCAGTCTCGCTGGCGCAACGCGATCTCCCTGACGCTTGGGTGCTACTCGAGAAGCTATGATCGTGAGGCCGATGGTGAACGGACCGTCCAACAAGCCATTGCACCTGACGGCGGCAAGCCGCCGCAGGTGACCGGCAGGGACGTTAGCCAGACAGATGAGGTTGCCGGAGGCAGATGCCGCGACGATCGATTCAGCGAAGGTTCGGGACTACCTGCTCTCCGAGTCGCATCCGGTGGGTCGTTTCAAAGCCTCATTCCTTTCGAGCCTTGGCTATGAGCCGGCACACTGGGAGCTTCTCCGAGACGACCTTCGGGCATTGGCTCGGGAGGAAACCGCCACGCCGGGCCTCCGAACTTCGTATGGCCAGAAATACGAGGTCCGTGGTACCCTCTCCGGGCCGAATGGGCGAAGCGCGGCTGTCGTGACTGTCTGGATCATCTTGCACGGCGAGAGTTCTCCGCGTTTCGTAACAGCATTCCCGGGAGTGAAAAAATGAACTTCAAAAGGCTCGACACTGTTGTGCTGGCCGTGGACCTTACCGAGCATGGTCTTCGCACGGGCGACCTCGGAGCGGTTGTTGAGGTTTACGAACCGGATGGCCTTGAGGTCGAGTTTGTTACTGCGTCGGGCAAGACCCAAGCACTGGTCACGGTGAACGTCTCAGACGTTCGCCATGTACAGGACAGCGACCTCGTATCAGTTCGTTCCGTTGCTTAGGTCGTGCTCACGCAACGGCTGGATAACATGCCGTTGCACCTGACACGTGCCTACGGCACGCGCAGGTGACCGGCAAAGACGTTATGCGGACCGGCTATGAACCCAGGACCTATAACCGCCGCGGGCCTCGTACTCCTAGCTGCGGTCTCCGCGGCGCTGATTCCAGTCCTTCCGGGCTCGATTCGCCTAGCGGACGAAGGAAGAGCATGCCAGGATCCGGGCCAGCTTGGCGCAACGATCTTCGATGCCACAGACCACATTCACCCGTGGTCCGAGGTTTCTCCCGTGTGCCCTCTCGGCTTCTCCGAGATGTTCGCGACAGTGCGGAAGCGCGAGGGGGATTCGGAGACACTTCGCGGCGATCGTCAGTGCATTCGAAATGAGCGTTGGGCTCAGTGCGGGGATGGAGAAAGCACTTAGCAGGATACCGCATAACAAGCCGGTGCAACTGACGGCCGCACGCGGCCGCAGGTGACCGGCAGGAACGTTATGCCTACCCAGGGTGAGATGTGCTATTCTCCGCGTCATGACCAAACTCCTTGAAAAGGCGTTTGAGGAGGCTGCAAAGCTTCCAAGCGCAGCTCAGGATTCCCTGGCGAGATTTCTCTTGGAGGAACTGGCATCGGAGCGCGAGTGGGACGCGCTCTTCTCGGAGTCTCCAGATCTACTAAGCGAGCTTGCGCAGGAGGCCTTGGCCGACCATGCGGCTGGACGAACGACAGAGTTGGATCCGGACAAACTGTGATCTCGCGCACGAACGCGAGTTTCCGGAAACTCTTCGAGCGTCTGCCGGCAGACGTCCAGCGTCAGGCCCGCGAAGCCTATCGAATATTCCTGCGAGATCCCTACCACCCAGGCCTCCGATTCAAGTCTGTGCATCCCCGCGATCCGATCTACTCGGCCAGAGTCGGTCTTCACTATCGGGCGGTGGGAGTGAAGGATGGCGACGTGATTGTTTGGTTCTGGATCGGCGCGCACGCAGAGTACGACCGTCTTCTCCGTCAGCGCGGCCGAAAGGCATAACTAGCCGTTGCAGCCGACGGCCTGCGGCCGCGGCTGATCGGCGAAGACGTTAGGCGATCGAAAGTATGCGCGTGAGGCTGGATATTTTCGAGGAACCGGCCGGTGAAGTGTACCGTGCTTTATTGGACGTACTCGCGGGCATTGCGTCATCATTCTCTCTCGTTTGGCGGGATCAGCTCACCTTCGACGATGATGCTGAGTCGGTGCGTGTGGCCCTGGCGCCGGTTCTCATCGGAGAGGACCACATCGAAGAATGGCCCGGAACGAAACTACTTGGGCACCGCGCGTGGGTCCGACGCTATCGTGTTGAAGCGATGTCGATTGACTTCCTCAAGCAGGCGCCCTCTCTCTTCTCGTGGATCCGTCCGAGTCGGCCAGAAGACCTCGCACTGTACGATGAATCAGGGGAATGTATTTTGGGATCCATCGCGCACGAGCGAGATGCGTGGCTTGCGGGCGACCAAGTTGCTCTCGACGCGATCGGACAGGCGATCCCCCAGCTTCAGGTGGGGGCGTGACAACGTCGCCTAACACGCCCGTGCACCTGACGGCCGCAAGCGGCCGCAGGTGATCGGCAAGGACGTTAGGATGACGGCGTGAGTTGGGTCGACACAACAATCCAGGAGCTGCTCGCGGACAGGTGGCGACCGGACATGTTGCGAGCTGTTTGCGAGGCCGAAGGTGTCGAGTTGCGTGAGGCCTTCAATTGCTTGGCGATTGCAGTAGCCCGGAGGTTCGCCTCTGAAGAGATGTCCTTTGTGGATGCGGACACGGTAATGAACTGTGCG
>JAUIEW010000037.1 GCA_030429365.1 Phycisphaerae bacterium | reverse complement strand
ACTTCATCAAGTCAGGCATCCGTTTCGGCCACTTCGCGCTGAATCAACCCTGACACCCCCAAGAAAACAGCCCCGCAGTGCATGAGGTTCTGCCGCCGTGGCCGAGCCGCCGGGGAATGTGCGCGCGTTTTTTGAAGGAGCATGTGATGAAGAATCTACTCTGTGTATTGGCGACGATGGGTGCGTTCAGCGTGACGGCTGCCCAAGCAACGCTTCCAGACGATCAGGTGGTGAAGTACTCGATTCGTGTTGATCCGTCAGACGAACAAAGTGATGTTCTGTTTACAGTCTCGAACTTACCGCGATCGAAAGCAGCGGCAATCTGATCAAGTGGGAAGTAAGTGAAGCGAAGTTCACGGAGATCGACTCGAACGGTGTGACGCTGGGATCGTGGACGAAGTCTCAACCAACGGTTTCGTCAGGCGACGGTTACTGGTGGGTTGCACACCAGGATTTCGACAACCTTTTGGAGGAAGAGTTCAGCGCTCCGCCAATGCTGATTGGGACCGCGCCCCCGGACGGCACTGATGATGACCTCGATTACTATCTTGAAGCAGGTACGCTCACGAGGACTGAAGAGGCAATGTTCAATGGGAAGGTGGCTGGATTGACGCACGAGTTCATCCGTGATGGGGAAGTCGATCCGGTTGTTGATGGCGAAGACGAGCCAGCGGAAATTGATCCGGTCGAACCTTCACCCGCTTAGGGTGATTCAGCGGTCTCTCGTTCGAGCAATTCGAGGTTCGACCTGATCGCCTGAAGACAGGTTTCGAATCCCTTGTTTTCGACAATACCTGGAGTTTCGTCGCGAAGGTTCTCAAGCTTCGTTCGCGTGGACTCAAGCAACGCGATCGCGTCTTGGTTGCCTTCGGTGGTTCGCAATCGCATGTGCCATGTTGCCAAGTTGATTCGCGATTGGGCCAGGTTGAGTTTGCGATCGGGCACCTCAGGTTGCTTGTCGATGAGTTCTTCGTGAATCGTGCACGATGCAATGAGGTATTCCTGGGCCTCGGCGTGTCGATCCACGCGCTGCAGGCACAATCCCAAGAGATCGTGGGCAGCAGCAACTTCGTGAAGGTAATCGAGATTATCCGGTTGCTCGTCGGCCAGGGCTAATCGAGTTGCCAGTGCTGTTTGAGCGTCATCGACAGCACTGGCATACTCACCTGACAAACGATGGATTCGGCCGCGTTCGAGAATCACAAACCCTAGTTGTCGGCGAATCTCAAAGTCGTTGTTTCCATCTTCGACCATCGATTGTGCTTGTTCGACTGCGGCAGATACGGCTGCTAGCGCCTCGACATAGTTCTTCTGTTGCCGGTAGATCATGGCCAAGCGCATGGCCGAACTCATGAAGGCGCGGCAATAGTCTGAGTTGTTTCCATCTACCTGAATGAGGTACTCGCTGTCGGCAAATGCCGCACGCGCGTGCACAAGCGCCTCGTCAAAGTGCTCCGCCATCGCCAAAGCGGAACCCAGTTTCATGGACACGATCATGTGCGCGTACCTGATCCGGACATCAAATGGGCGTGCTGAAAGCAACTCTTCACGGATTCGGATCGACTCTCGAAAGGACTCGGATGATCGAGCAAGTTCGCCCAATTTGATCTTCACGTCTCCATTGCGTTCGAGCGCTTCGGCAAGAATCTGTTTCTGGTCATCGCGGTTGCGCAGCAATTCAAGCGATTCATCGATATGTGCGGCGGCGCTGATGTGCCTGCCGTTCAAAAACTCGTTGTTGGCTGCCGCGAGCAGCGAATGCACCAACTCCATCTCTGCACCAGGTGCCCGGTTGTCTGCGGCGCTGCGGGCCAGTTTTATTGCCAGATCAAGATAATCCTTACCATCTTCCAAACATGTTCCCGCTTTACGATATAGCCGAGCCCGCGAAACTGCCGCGTCGACGCTTTCCAATTGAGCCAGTTCAGTGGCCGAATCCAGGTAGAGCTCTTCTGCCTCTTTTCGGCGGCCCTCCGATCGCGCAATGTCAGCCTGCCTCTCGCGGAGCGACACCGCAATGTCTCCCAAGGCTTTGTCTTCTTTGACCAGTGCATTGAGTTTTTCAAGCTGATCGGTGACGCCATCGAGCAGGCTAATTCGCAACTCCTTGCCGCCCGCCAATGATTCGATCTGTTCATCGACTTCGGTGACAACATGATCCAGCGTGTCTTCGGCCAACGTTGCGATCTTGCGAGCCGAATCGCGCTCGCGTTTGGCTTCAAACCAAAGCGAAGTGCTGATGAGAGTTGCAACAATCAGGGATACGAATACGGCTGCAGCGCTAGCCAATTGCATCCAGTATTTCCGCAGGATGCGTTTTGCCATGTATAGACGCTGATCCGAACGCGCCTGGACGATATCTCCTGAAAGATACCGGGCGAGGTCGTCCGCAAGCGCGGCGGCCGATTGGTAACGCTCCGAGGTCGCCTTGGCCAATGCCATTGACACGATTGACTGCAAATCGTCGTCGAGTTCCGCAGCGCTGGGGAACCCCGTCCATTCACCCGTCGAAACGCAATCCTTGAGTTTCTTGAGGTTCCCGCGGATGATCTGCGCCCGCGCGTCGGCCTTATCACCATGGACGTCGAATGGAAAGACACCCGTCAGCAACTCAAAAAGAATAATTCCAAGGGCGTAAACATCGCTGCGAACATCCACTTCGTCGAAACCGCTGGCCTGTTCGGGGCTGAGGTAAGGTAAGGTCCCGATCACGTGTCCAACGAGCGAAACGTTTTCATGGCCGTTCAATTCGGTGGCGCTACTCAGGGCTTTCGCCAAACCGAAGTCTAGTATGTGCGGCTCGCCCTCAACGTCGACCAGGATATTCGACGGTTTTAGGTCTCGGTGTATGACCCCACGCTGATGGGCTTTGCTGACGGCGCGGACAATCTTGAGCAAGATCTCAACACGGGATCGGGCACTTAGTTGATTGGCCAGTGCGTAGTCGTCCAGGGGCACACCTTCCACAAACTCCATGATGAAGTATGGGTGTTTCTCGGCCACCCCGCTTTCATAGATTTGAACGATGTTCGGCAATTGCAACTGCGAGACGAGTTGTATTTCTCGCGAGAACCGGCGCGCCCGCCGGACATTGGTCAAGGGACTGTCGTGCATGACCTTGATGGCGACATTGCGCTGGACCGACTGCTGAAACGCCTTGAAGACGGTTCCCTGCCCGCCGCTGTGAATCACTTCCTGAATGTTGTATCCCGGAAGCGCCTCGTCGAGGATTCTCGCCATCGCATCGGATTCCAAGTTTTCGTCGTCACAGGCCTCCTCATTTGAGACTTCAAGTTCCGCGCTGATGATCGTCTGCAATTCGCGAACCACGCCCGTTAGATTGGGCATGAGGTGTGGATATTCGCGCTGAAGTCTCTCATCCGAAACAGTTTTTCCCTGACGCAGCAATTCCGCGATATGATCGATAGCGCACTCCATACTGTCGTTGGGCGAATTTGCTTTTGACCCGATGGTTGACAACGATTGATCCCTCAATCAGCCTCTGAATCGGCGTCACTAAGAAACTGAGTGGCCGATCCCAGCGATGTCCTAAGGTTCCTCATGCCGCGATCAAGCAAACCATGCACCGACGCGACTGTGCGATTCATCTCAAGTCCGATTTCCTCGTAGCTGAGCCCCATGATGTGGTGAAGTTGAACGGCCTCGCGCTGCGTATCGGGCAAACCCCGCATCGCAATCTGAATGGCCGCCTTGGCCTCCTGCACTGCGACTTCGCTACTGGGCGTTTTTCTTGGACCGGCGATGCGCTCGAAAAGATTCACATACGATGTTTGCAGGTCGTGGGCGCGCAGGGTCTTCGGGCCATCCTCTTTACCACCGCGTTTGGCCGCTTGTTGCGCCCTGAAGTGGTCGACCAAGACCGACATTGCGACGCGCTTCAAATACGGCTCAACCGAACCGATCTTGTCGATATCAGACGGCTGATTGGAACGAAGAACGCGGGTCCATACGTCGTGAAGGACATCGTCTGCATCAAGGTCTTTCCTAAGAGCTCGCGGAATCCTGCCCGCGATGTAACTGCGAATCGCAGGCGCATGGGCAAGCAGAGATTTGTACGCGTCAAGTGTGGACATCGGCCGACCGAATCAATTCGCAATGCAAGTGGACAGAATCAATCAGAATTCTATCGCAGTTAAATAGCGAACCGATAATAGCAGGTTGACCCCCTTGGCTGAACAATGAATTGGCAATGGTATTGATGAAGCGTGGGAAAATCAGAGAAATCGTATCATCGCGAGGAATCCCAGCCGATCAGGAGCTAACGATGCTGGTTCGTGGCAACAGTGAGATCAATCGATGGATGTGGGGCTTGATGTGCGAAAACGCCGCGCCTCCCCGACCATGATGTCGAGGCGCGCCGATTCTCGCACTGCAGACCATGGTAGTGTCTGCCACATCAGCGTGAGCTATTCTTTCCCATTTATCGGCGGATTGCAAGTACAATCTGTTGCACGCGTGCAATATGAGTGTAAAGGCGCTTGGAGATCACAGGCAAGCCCTTGAGCATCAGGCCGCATTATGTTTGCGGCCGAGACTATTTGGGCGGACCGCAACAACTCGGGCCAAACACGCGTTGGCAATGCTATGATTGGGCTTTTTGATCATTGCCGTCCAAATCGTACATAAAATACCCGATAGTCATTTCAACGCTCCAAGTCGTTTCACCGCCAATTGAGCCAGATCGTTTCGTCCGATTCTGAACTCGCAGTGACTGAATCGAAAGTGTCGGGTCATCTTGTAGTAGCGCCTGCGTGAACACCACAATTTGTCGAATTGTCACTCCCTCAAACTCCAATCGCGTTGCCACACGCAGGTAATCCGATCCCTTCGCTCGTTGCGTTGGCTGCGGAATGCTGTCCTGCCACAACTCGCGGGGTATGTTGGATTCGGATAACGCCGCTTCGACCTGTGCAAGCAGTTCGGCGTTGGGTTTTTCGCGATCGACGGCTCTTTGTGGCCTCGACTGTAGTTCGATGATCTGGTGAGCATCGGATTTCATGCGCGTCAGTTTGGAAGCAGAAGCTTGGAGCGATCGACGAGTCGTCGCCAATGATCGGTGTTGGAACCACACAAAAGACAATACAACTGCGAATACCGCAATGGCCGTGAGGGCTCGCGGTTTCGGGTCACGCAATCGTCGCAGAGCGTTCTCAGGGATTTGCACGGTCGCGCCTCCCTTTCAGGCTGAACTCGACGCCGCCACTTTTGAGACGCGACGTTCGTGGTGAACCCACGTTCAAGCCATTGACGGCTCCAATGGCGTCTGCAATTCGTTCGGCGTCGCGATGACTGGCCGTATGGCCCCGCAAGCTGAATTGCCTTGCATCCACAAGGATCTCATTGGCCAGGATGCGGACATCATCCGGAATTGCCCTGACAAATGCGCCGAGATCATCCAGAGGTTGGTTCGCGGCAGTCGGCGCTGGGCCAGCGGAATCGGTCGTCGCAAGCACTTCAATGCGTTTGCGCTCCGAAGCAAGTCGTGTTGCAGGGTTGCGTGGGACGGTTCCTTCCGGGAACACTCCTCTGTAGATCTCGGCTTGTTCATGCCGCAAATCATCGGATTGCCGTTGCAACGATTTTTGCTGCCCGAACCCTCTGGCCCACAGAATCGAACACAGCACGATCCCTAAAACAGCCAGCTGTGATACGAGACGGTACATGTCGGCGAATCTGTTCTCGTGTGCCAACGGGCCAACTCGCAAGTCCGGCACATCCATTTGATCCAGATTGGCTGCGACAAGTGCCTTGGCTCCGATGTTCTCTTCGTTGGTATCTGCTGCAGCATCGCATTCCGGCAAGGGTCTTGTCCGCAGATCAAAAAAGATAGAGTCATCCCGCAGCGGTTTGCAATCTGCAGTTGATTCCGAAACAGGTCCGGCAACGCAATTGCAGCCGATCCGATTGCGCACATGGATGCAATGTTCGGTTTCGTGGTTGAACTCGATCGAAGCGGACCGCCCAACGTCCAGTACGGTTGTCTCTGAGGCACTCTGGGCATTTGCGATTGCCGATGCAACCAACACATCCACGCAGACATTCGCAACTCCCGCGCCGCGGCCCTCCAGCCCCGTCAACAGTTTGCCAAGCACTTCCGTTTCGACGGCGATACCGATCACGCCCTCCTCGCGTACGGCAAATGCCGTCGTCACCAACTCAAGCGGGACAGGGAGAATTTCCTCCATCTCGTACGACATGGCCACGGGGTCAGGGCGTTTGGCCAGTGTGTCGAGATGGCACAGAAAGCACCAACTCGACGGGATGATGAGCGATACGGCCGTACCGGGCGAGCCCAGTTGATCCATTGTGTCGTTGACCGCTTGGATCAGATTCTGCCATTCAGTGTTCGGTCCAATCGAGACTGGTACTTCGACGTCCTGGACGGCGATTCGATTGGCCGGTGAGGATTTCGAGCGCGCGATCGATGCTGCCATGACAAAGTTCTGCGTAATCAGGATTCGAATGGTCGGTTTCATGGTCGTTGAGCAATGGTGCTTTTGGGCCGTTCGATTTCAAGCCAGCGCGTTTGATCTCGCCAGCTCAACTCCACGCGGCCGGGCTCAACGGCGCTGATCGTGAACTCATCAATTTCAGCGTGAAGCTGCAAAACACGAACGCCCACCTCCCTCGATAACAGGTGCGCCCAGGCCGTATCGCCTTCCACGAACGTCCCCATGAGCTTCGGAAGTGGCGGCATCGGAATCGGCTTGGGCGTCGCCACGGGCTTCGGGGTGGCGACAGGTGGGATCGGTGGTTGCCTGAGATCGCGCGTCCAGAGTGGCTCGTACCATTCGAGTGGTTTCAGAGAATCAGTGGTTGCTATTTCAGGTATGGTCTCGTCAGACTTCGCCGTATTCGCTGAGTGTGGTTTGAAATCGTCAACGTGCACAGGCCGAACAGCCAATACGACGGCCCACGCAATCGCCCCCAGCAGTGCGAACTGAACCATGCGAAGGGACTTTTCGACGAGTCGAATCGTTGAGGGCTTTACCATGTGATCCGCCCTCGGTAGTAAACACCCGTGATATTGCCGTTCTGCGCACCTGCAACGACGTACCAGCGTCGGCGGTCGTTGTCGATGGCGGTCTCAATCGTGAATGCGTACCGTGCGATATCCAGCCCGAGCCTTTTGCGGATCGCATTTCGCTTGTCGGTCGGGCATGTCGCAAGGGCTTTGGTTAGGTTCAGACTCCTCCCAGCGTGCTCGCGGTATTCGATGATCTGCCGATGGACGCCCGGTGCAACGTCGTCTAGAACCACCTTCAATACCTCGGGGTTAACGTATCTAAGGTCCACACGCCCATCGCCGTACAGCGTAACGACATCCGACCATTCGAGCCGATTGGCTTGCTCGTTCCGTCGATCCGACTCGTCCAGTCTGAACACGCCATAAATTGTCCGCCTTCCGAACAGTTGATCAAAGGTGATGTACGCCGGGAGATTGATTCGTTGCCCGGCGGCGTTTTCGATATAGCGTTTGCGAACAGGACTAAGCTGGACCCGCACATCGGGAAGATCCAATCGCTGACCAAGGCGAATGAGCTTGCGCCGCAGCGTTGGTCGATCTTCATCGCGCCCAAACGCGTTGACGTTGAGCTTGCCCGCATCGCTGCCGATCCGGCAGCGCACCAAGCACTCACCGAGACGATCTTCCAGTACCGCGAAACCGTCCCGTCTTAAGTCTGACATGACCGTGCTATTGTTTTGCAGCAAGTCGGCGGCGACGCGAAGGATGCTGTCGACAGCCAATTCGTGCTGCAACGTATTTGCACGCGAGCGATTGCGGATGGAAGTGCTGGCCGCGGTGGTGGCCATGCGACTCGTGGCGGCGATCAGCATCACAATCAGCAGCAGCGTGACGATGAGTGCAAGACCGCGCCTGCGATTCGGGCACGTTTGCGATTCTCGATGTCGTATCCTGCATCTCATGGCGCTGTGTCGTCCAACCTGAATATCCGAGATTGCACATCGCCACTGGCCCATTGAATGGCCACCCGTAACGCATCAATGGGCTTACCGACTGACTTGCCGATAGGCTCCAACGGGTGCCACTGCTCTTCCCGAAACAATTCGATGCTGAATGACTCTAAGCCGCATCCAACGACTTCGGACCGTACCGCGTCATGTCCGATCAACAGATCCGCGTCTCGAACCAAAATGAACAGGTCTGAGTCTCCTGCGACTTCGATGCGATATGTCACGCGAGCCGGTTCTTCGACAGTGATTCGGTCGTGGCCTGCCAATTGCTCGCGCGTCAGCAATCGAATCGTCGGGCGATGGCTTGCGTCCAAAAACGCCTCAACTGAAGTGGGGCCTCCAAAACGCCCGTTCCAATCCGACACCAGCGAGTCCATGACAATGCTTCTGCGCAGGGTATCGTGTGTTTCTTGTGACACTGCTGCCTCTGTTCGCATAACGGCAACGGTGATGCGGCCCGCCGCGGACAACACCACGGCAGTCAGGAGAAGCGCAACCAGCATCTCGACGAGCGTGAACGCATGCCGCCATCCCGAACGACTGTTGCGATTATTTCGTTGATTTGACTGCATCTTCATTGAAGCTCTCAACCCATTCAAACGCATACGAAACGCCAGCCCCATCGTCTTCCCTTCGATGCGATAACACCAGTTCGATCCGCGCCCAATCGCCTTTCTCAAAACGCGGTGCGGTTGACAGAATATTGCGTTGCCAAATCCAATTCGGCTCGCCGTCGACGATGCCTTCGTCTGAGCTAAACGTGATTGTGTCATTGAGCCTCCAGGTATCGATCAACTCGCGAGCCAACTCCGAGGCACGTTTCGCATAGACACCGTCGGACAGGCTGCGAAGCGATCGCGCGTGGGCCACCAGCAGCCCGCACGCTACCGTGCTGAGCAGCACGATGGCAGCCACCACTTCGACGAGGGCCAACGCATCGCAGTGAATAATTGAGTTTGGTTGGACGCGAACTATTCGCATAGCAACCCTTCAGTATTGAGCGATGCGATGTCAATTTCGTCGAACGCCCCGAGGTCTACGATGCGGCTCAAGCCGGTTCGGCCGTCGATGACCACCGCACCTCGAATATTCTCGGCGGCTTCGCACAAGACTGCGTACGTTGACGACCTTCCATCGCCTCGGATCGTAGCCCGATGTTCGGTTTCGGCGTTGGAATCGGCTTGCTCCACTTTCTCATCTTCAATCGTTATTTCGAGTTCCGTACTGCCTTCGACAACCAATCCAACAACTCGCACGTGATCCGGGAATCGCATATTCAGTTGCGACGCCCACTTGATACTCTCATCCGTTAAAACCGGCTCTCGAATCTCCACACGGGATTTTTGGATTGGAAACACCAACATTCGTGGCCGACCATCCGCCAGCGCCTGTGTTCGCGTGATCTGATCGGCGTTTGCAATGATCGCGAGCGTCGCATCCAGGCGTTGACGCTGTGTCGTACTGGGCATGTTGATTACCGTCGTGCCGATGAGCAGTGCCAGCAGTACCGTCACGGCGAGCGTCTCGATCAGTGTGAAACTGCCCTGATTGCGCTTCGCCAACGAACTCTGATTCGACGCAATGATTTTCGTGTCAATCGTCACGGTCGTCCTCGTCCAGATCCCAGCTGACGATGTCCGCGTCAGCCCCTTCGCCACCTTCCTGCCCGTCTCGGCCATAGCTGACCACGTCAAACGTTTCGTTGAGGCCGGGATAGACGTAGCTGTAAGGATGGCCCCAAACATCGGTAAGCTTACCCTGCAGGATGCCATTGGGATGTTTGCGGGTCTTTTCGGTCAGGACGGCAAGACCCTGATCGTTGGATGGGTAGTGTCCGAACTCGGTGTAGAACAATTCCAAGGCGTTACAGATTTGGGAGATTTCGGCTTTCACAGTGGTTTGTCTACCGGTCAGCAAATAATCATTGACACTGACCGTCACCAGCGACGCCAATAGCCCCAGGATCACCAGCACGACCATCAACTCCACCAAAGTAAATCCGCTGCGCCTCGTGTGCGCGTTCGCAAGCCTTGTTCTGTTTTTCATCGCATGGTCTCCGTCACCTGCAGGATCGGCATTACGGTCGCGAAGATCACGAACCCGATCATCCCTGCCATAAGCACTATGAGCATGGGTTCCAGCGCCGCGGTGAACTTGGTCAGGGCAAGCTTCACTTCGGTTTCGTAGCCAGCCCGCAGTTCGCTGAGCATCTGGGGGAGTTCACCGGCGCTTTGTCCCACCGCCACCAGATGCACCACCAGCGGCGGAAACACCCGTGAGTTTTTCAGGGTCGGGGCGATGTCGCTACCTGCTTCGATGGCCTTGGCGATGCCGTCGAGTTCGTCGCGCAACAGCAGGTGGTTCTCACTGCCGCGGACAATGCCGACCGCTTCCAAAAATGGAATGCCGCTGCCCAGCAGCATGGTCATCTGTTGGGCGAATCGCGCCACGAGCGTTCTTCGCACCAAACTCCCCACGATGGGTAGACGCAGTACGAACGTCTCCGCGAATCTGCGTCCGCGCTCACTTTTCAAGATCAACACCACGGCTGTTGCAACAATAAGCGCCGCCGCCAGCAACACCAGCCAGTGATTCACCAGGATATCCGTGCAGGACTTGAGCATTGCCGTCGCGGTAGGAAGGGGTTTGCCACTGCTCACCAGAACCGTCATCAACTGCGGGATTACCCGCATCATCAAAAACAACGTCACCGCAATCCCCAACACCATCAGGATGGCCGGGTACGTCAGGGCAGCGGTGACTTGGGATCGAAGTTTGGATTTGTCTTTCAAGAAATCGGCCAACTCGGTAAGGGCATGTTCCAGGCCACCGCTACGTTGACCGACCCGCACCGCCGACAGAAACGTCACGTCGAACCAGCGGGGATGATCGGCCAGGGCATCGGCCAATGACACGCCGCCGCGGACGTGGTCCAGTGTGCTGCGCAGGACCGTTTCAAAGGGGATGTGTTTTTCCTGGGCGATGAGAACATCAATGGACTCTGCCAGTGGCACGCCGCTGCGAAGCAGCAAAGCCAAATGTCTGGCAAACTCCGCGACCCGATCCGCCCGGCGAGCCGAGCGATCAAGCAAACGACCGGGCAATGTTCGGAGACTTCGCAACGAACCAAGCCATTGGGATGGACCGACTTCTGCAATCGGATCGAAGCGGTGGATGCGCAAGCCATTCTCGCGAAGGGCGCGACGCCCCTCTTGCGGTGTATCCGCTGTCATCGTTCCGGCGATCACGTCGCCGGAAGCGTTCAGCCCCTTGTATTCAAACACTGCCAAGGTTCGCCTCGAATAATAGACCATGGAACTGAACCTAACCGTCTACGCCTGTCGGTGCCGCGTCCGCTTCGTCAACGTCGTCCTGGCTGGCCTGTGTGACCCGATTGACTTCGGTGACGGTGGTCTCACCGGCAAAGAGTTTGTCGATCGCATCCTGACGCAGCGTCTTCATGCCCTCTTTGATTGCCGCTTCCTTGATGGCCGCCGCTTCGCCGCGCTGCACAATGAGGCGTCGAACGGTATCGGTTACATGCAGCATCTCAAAAATCCCCACCCGCTCGAAATACCCCGTGCTCATGCACGATTCGCATCCCGTGCAACTGGCAACATGCAGGCTTGCGTGAACGTGCGGATTGACGTTGAGCGCAAAAATCTCCGGATCGGTCAGGGGGGCCATCTCCTTGCACCCTGTGCAGACGCGGCGCACCAACCGTTGGGCCAACACCGCCAGCAGCGAACTCGCCACGAGGTACGGCTCGATCCCCAGATCCAACAAGCGTGTCACCGCACCGGCGGCATCGTTGGTGTGCAGCGTGGACAACACCAGGTGCCCGGTCAGGGCGCTTTGCACCGCCATGCGGGCAGTCTCTTCGTCGCGGATTTCACCGACCATGATGACATCCGGGTCTTGGCGAAGCACCGTGCGCAGACCCGATGCGAAAGTCATGCCTTTCTTGGCAGACACTTGGGTCTGGCTGATCCCGGTGAGTTCGTATTCGATGGGGTCTTCAAGGGTGAGGATATTGAGTTCTTTGGCATTGAGTTCCTGCAGCACCGCGTACAGTGTGGTGCTCTTGCCCGAACCGGTCGGACCTGTGACGAGAACGATGCCATGGCTGCGCCGCACTGCCTTCACAAATGCGTCGCGCACATCGTCCTCCATGCCAATTTCAGACAGCGAATACAATCTTGCAGATTTATCCAGCAGGCGAATGACCACGCGCTCGCCGCAACTGGATGGAAGCGAACTGATTCGAAGATCGACCACCCTTTCCCCGATAGACACCGTTGTACGCCCGTCCTGAGGCAGGCGTTTTTCGGCGATGTCCATGCAGCCGATGATCTTGATGCGGCTGACGATCTCGTCGAGCAGGTGCAACGGCGGCTGGACGTAGTCGTAGAGCACCCCGTCAATTCGCAATCGAATCTGCACGTGCTTGGCAAACGGTTGAATGTGCACATCGCTGGCTCGGCGCTTAATGGCCTCCAGGAGCACCATGTTGACGATCTTGATGACGGGGGCGCTGCCGGAGTGGTCGAGTAGATCGTTACCGGTGCCCAGCGCGTCCAATAGACGGATGGATTCGCCGCTGCCCGCCGCGTCGATGGCCAGTTCGACGCCGGAATCCTGGGCACTGTAGGCGCTGCTGATGTGTCGTTGAACTTCTTCGGGTGGCGTTTCGACGACGCGAACGGGGATGCCCAGGCGGATGGATACGTTGTCGATGATGTTCACGTTGACAGGTGGCGCAGCCAGCAGCGGCATCGTCCCATGTTCGTCGGGTTCCAGGCCGATGACGTTGTGTCGACGGGCAAACGCAATCGGTATGCGCGTGACAAACGCCTCGCTGATAGCGCGATCGTCAAACGCGTTTGTGCGGCCGTTGTGCTTGGTCGATCCTGCAATGTTGCTGGTTACCGCATCCACATCTCGTGATCCTGAGGGAAATCTTCGTTCTCAATTTCAGCCGCTTCGAGCGATTCGGTGCTGATGAATTTCAGATCCGCAAACTGATCGTCACGCAGAATCACCGGCCTGATGAATGCGAATATCCGTGTGTGGGTCCGTGACGTTGACGATGATTGGAACAACGGCCCGACAATCGGAATGCGTCCCAGGCCGGGGATTTCGCTGACGGTGTCGGAATCGTTCTCGACTTCAAGTCCACCGACGATGACGGTGTAGCCGTCGGGTAATTGAACATCGCCCGTAAATGAATTGGTGGTGCGCGGCGGCGGCACAGTGGCGCTTCCAGCCGCACCGGAGAAGTTACTGAAACTCAAATCGTAATTGAGCGTCAGATGATCGCCTTGGGCGACGTGCGGGGTGACGGTCAGCGTCGTGCCTGCCGAAGCAAACCCCGCAAACGACGTGGTCGCGACCGTATCGGACGCGTTGACGCTCGTGAACGGAGCCTCTTCGACGTTGCGCAGTGTGGCGGTGGTGTTGTCAGAGACCACCATCCGTGGCGTACTGATCACGCGACTGTTGCCGTGGGTGGCGAGGGCCTTGAGGATGATCGGCACTTCGGTGGGACCGATGAGCACGCCGTTGAGCCCCACACCGGGCGTCAAAACCCGCTGGCCCGTCGCCACGTCAAAACTCGACAATCCGAAGTTGGAAAACAGCAGATAATCAAACCCGTCGCCCAAATCGAGACCTTCCAATTCAATGCCCAGGCTGACCGAGTCGCTCAGTGTCACTGCCACGAGGGTCATCTCGATGAGCACCTGCGCCGGACGGCGATCCAATTGTTCGATCAAGTCCGCCAACTGGTTGTGGAACTCCGGCGATCCGACAGCAATGATGGCATTGGTCGCTTCGTCTTCGGTGAGCACATAATCGGGACCGGTGATGCGGCGCACCGGTTGCGGCTGATCCTCAGGCGATTCGATGGGCTCTTGCGCGGGCGGACGCGGCAACGGTTGACCATGTCGCTGCGGTGTAGGCGGTCGGTTCCGACCTGGTGGCGAGATGTCACCGCTGTTGCGCAATCGATTCGAAGTCAGAAGTTCGCTGGTTAAAGCTGTGCCACCCGATCCAAATTGCCCGTTGTCAGCGACATCGCGCGTGTCCTGTAGCAACTGCGTCAGCGTGTCGAGGATCTCGCTGGCAGGTCGGTTCTGTGGCCTGTAGGTCCGAGTCCGTTTGGCGCTCGCCGGGGCGGGCACATCTTCGCGTTCGAGCAGTTCGGTGATGCGACGATGTTGTGCTGGAGACGCGGACACGTAAAGGCGATTGACCGATTCATCCATGTGGATTTGCATCGCGCCTTCGCCCGTCGAGGCCACAAGACTCTCGATGAGAGATTTGATGCGATCCGCCGAACTGTGTTTGAGGCTGTAGGTTTCGGAAGTTAAATCGCTGTGTGTGGGGATATCGAATCGTCGCAACAGGATTGCAGCCTGGCGTACGGTGCTATCGGTGCCCTGGATCACAATTGAATTGGGCGACAATCCCGCCGACAACCTCGCTGGCGCTGCGTCCCCGGATGTACTGGCCTCCGCTGGCAACAGATCCGAAACATACTTCATCAGTCGTGGCACCGGTTGATGTTGTACATGAACCGTTTCGGTGACGATTGGTGCCGACGGCTGATCGATGAGCTTGATGAGGTCCAGCACTCGGGCAATGTTGGTCTCGTCGTCGGTCAGCAGGATGGATTGCTGTTCAGGTAGTTCGATGATCGACGTACTCCCGCCCGAAACGAACGACTGAACCGTACCCACCACGCGTTTCAAATCGCCCGATGGAATGCGGATCAACTGCGTGATGATTCGTCCGGATTGCGGTTCTATGGGCGGCAATGTCCGAATGCGTCCTGTCAACTTGGCAGCGCTGGCAATCGGAACAATCCGATAGAACGTTCCGGTGGGATCATCGATCAGCGCCAAGCCTTTGACCGCCAGCACGGAGCGCAGCAAATCCAGCAGCTTGGCTTTCGGAAGCGTGACCGTACCGGGTCGAAGAATGACGTTTTGATTCTTGATCTCTTCGCCATACAGAATCCGCAGGTTCAGTGTCTGGCTGACATAGTCGGCCAGTACCGCCACTTCCAATCGATCGGGATAGTCGATCGTGATCTCGTCGCGGGCTGTGTCGGCTTCGGCACCGTCGTCGGCGCATGTTGAAGGAGGAGAAGTCAGCACCGCACAACCCGCGACGATCATCGCGCACACCCAGCCATGCTTTGAAAGCATTCGCATTGCGGTTCCCAATCAATCAGCCAATCCAGCCAACCATCAAGCAACTCTCATACTGCTGTCGCAACAGAATCGGTTCCTAGCCTTCCGAACCGAAGGCGCTGGCCATGGCATCGTTGACGGCTGCATAGGCTTCGGCGGCGTTCGTTTCCCAATCGGTGATGACCTGGCGATTGTCCGGTGTCAGAATGGTGTTCACCGTTTCAACCCACGCCGCTTCCAAGGTATTGCGATCATCCTGGCTCTGGGCTGCGGCCATGGCGAGTTCGTGGTGCCGCAATCCTCGGGCGTAGTCCTGCCGCTGCTGGTTCGACAGATCCAGCATGCGCATGGGCATGTTGCCGCCCCAGCCGTGCTGGATCACCGACCATGTGCGCCGCTGCGAGTCGGACATCAGTGCGGCCAGTGCACTTCGCAACCTGCTCTCGTGTCTCGTGACGGCCGTATTGGCAGATGCAAGTGCCGCCCGGGCGGTGGCGAGGTTCTCTTGGTGATGGCCGTCGGCTGTGCCCATTTTCGCTGAGCGTTCGAGTTGCCGGATCGCATTGCGCTGGTGGGCAGCGTTGGCATTGAGATCCTTCCAGGTCGCACCATCCGTAGTCCACCAATTCACCACAGCGCCCATCAGATCCGACGCCTGCTGGCCCGATGGGTTCAGCGCCGCCATGCAATCTCGATCCAAGTCAATCGTGGCCAAGAGCGTTTGAATGTCCGACCTGTCGACGACAGTCAGTTCCCCACCGCCTTCACCAACCTGCGTCGTGGACATCGTTCCAAAATGCAGAAACGACCAACCGAACACAGCAGTTGCGCACGACAACACCGCCAACGTAAGTACTTTCCAATTCTGTTTGAGTTGCGACATGACAAAGTCCCCTTGAAAAAAGTAGCTTCGGGTTTGAATTCAAAACGACCAACACGTCAGATGAACAAGGCATGTGTTGCAGCGCGCCACATGATCGCTGTGACGTTGATTCAAGCCTAGCCCACGAATCGTGTCGAGGCAAATTGGTTTTGTACAAAACATGCGCGCGTCACTGTCGCAATGCGCAACTACCATGCTGTGTACTGACTTTAATTCTTTCCCCTTAATTTATGGTGGGGAGAACTACCTAAGTCGCTTCGAACAAAAACTGAAGCGCTTTTGAAAACGCGCAAGCTCGCAAAAAAACTTTTGCGTTGCGCACGTTCGGTAATTCATTTTGAAACAACAACGTTGCGCGCACTTGTGTTTGTCGCGCGCGTTTGCGCACGCCGGTTTTTACTTGATCGTCGATCCATCTCGTGTACACTTGTTTTCGGTAGCAAGCTGCACGGCTTTCCTACAGCAAACAACATGTGCAGCGATCTATCGGGGCACTCCAGGATCGTAGTAAATTAAGTTGCTTAGCAGAAAAGAGCGTTCACGTTGCGCGTTATGTTCAGTGCGGCACGCTGGTGCTGACTGTTTAGGCGGAGATGAACTGCCGTGTGTGGGAAGTATGCGCCCTTAACGATCCTGGGGTTGGTCGCTGCCATCAACAGCGGATGCGTCAACCATCGGCATGCGACCAGCCCCTATTTAACCACGCCTGAGCCACGGACGCGCAACACCGTGTTGGCTCAGCAATTCAATGATGATGGATTGAAGCACATCGAAGCCGGTGAACTTGATGAGGCGCAGGCCCTGTTCAGGCAGGCCTTGGACGCTGATCTGCTCTATCCGGCAGCCCACAACAACCTCGGTCTTGTGCTTCTGCGTCAGGGCAAAATGTATGAATCGGCGTGGGAGTTCTCGTATGCGGCGAAGCTCATGCCGCATTCGGCGGAGCCGAGACACAATCTCGGATCGCTGATGGAAAAGATGGGCCGGTTCGATGAGGCCGAAGCGCAATACGAGGCAGCGTTGGCCATCGACAACAGCAACATCGAAGTGATGGGCCATCTGGCCCGTGTGTATGTCAAACAAAATCGCCGTGACGAGAAGGCGATCAGTCTATTGAAGGAGCTAGCGTTTCAGTCTGATGTCGGAGACTGGAATCGCTGGGCGCGGATGTGGCTGGTGAATTTAGGCAATTAGCGCATCCGTCTTTGGTCGTCGACGACCACGAGCAATCGGCATTGCATAACACTCAAACGCCATTCGGGACGAAACATTGGGCAAACAATCAGATTGGAGATTGAAAGATGCAAAACAGACAATTGGACGTGTCGATGTCGAATTTGAGAGATTGCTCAAGTGTTCGGGTGTTGGTTGCCGCCGTTTGCATGGGTTGGGCGGCTATTGGGATCGCAAGGGCAAATGCAGAGGCTAACAACAACATGCCTCCGACTCCGGCATTTGCAACTGGAGATCAATTCCCGAATGTGGAACCCCATCAGCAATCAGATTGCAATGCGCGCTACCAAGAGATCCAGGAGCATCGCACAGTTGGACTTCTTCCACTAAAACCCACAACGAGCAAACGCCCCCAATTCTCCGAGGCCATTCACGGAATCACGGGCAGCGCTTTTGAAAATGCAACGGATTTTCAGCTTCCAAGTGTCGGCCCTTCGTGGTCGCATACACGCACTTTCGATAGCTTGCTTGATTCAACAGATAGCAGTAACAACTCCGCGCAAGGATGGTTGTGGCGGCACAGCATGATGCCCGTTCTTACTTCGACGGACAGCGGCAATTATACGACAAGCGATGCCGATGTCGCGTTCAGCGCATACAGAAGCTTGTCCTTCGACAACACTGGAACAGATACTTGGTCTGAAGAAGATTTTGAGAATTTCACATTGACACATGACGCAACGTCCAACGCACTCATCGTGTCTGCGGACGATGGTCACGAATGGTGGTTCAGAGATTTTGACTATGGATTCACGCACCAACGGGGAAAACTTTTTGAGATTCGGGATCCATATGACAACAAGCTAGAGTTGTCATACACATCTGGAATTCTGACTCAAGTCGACGATGCCGGCGGACATCGAATGCTCTACAAGTACATTTCGGGTGGCGACAATAATGGAAAACTCGAATCAATCGAAGTGTTCCTGGACACGGACACGAACGGTGCCAATCTGATTGGCAAAGTTGAATACGAATATTTCAACAACGATACGAACACCAATGGCGGCTCGGCAGGTGATTTGCAACGTGTTACGGTGAGTCGTCGAGGCACATCTGATTCTGGCGGAACCCTCTCCATTGTCACCAATGAGCACTACCGCTATTGGGATGGAAACTTCAATGCCATGTCGAACCCCGGCACGGATCACAAACTCAAGTACATTTTGCGGCCTGAGAATTACGTCCGATTCGCTGATTCCAACGGTGTCAACGCCTACAAGACGGCCAGCGATGAAGACGTAGCGGGATTTGCAAACGTTTATCTAGAATACGACTCGAATTACCGTGTCGCAAGAATAGAAGAGCGAAGCGGTGCTTGTTCAAGTTGCGGTGGAAGCGCTGTTGGAACGACTGATCTCGATTGGACTGAAAATGGATCTACGCCAACTGATTACAACGGCTGGGCACTTCATTGTATGGTCGACCGTGAGGATGATACGCGAATCATATTTGATGTGAACAAGCATGAGCAAATCCTGAATTGGGTATTCCAGGACACGGATGATGGATCACCAAATTACGAATGGATATGGCACAACGAGTATGATGACCATAATCGCCTCGCAAAATCCTTCGCCCCGTCCGCGAATGAAGCCTACGACGAATCGCAACCATACCTTGTTACAACGAGGGCGAGCGAGGGGTTCGTGACTTCCAACGGATATTTTGGATCGGGGGATTACGAAGACTACCTGAAGCGCACTGTAGTCATGCAGGGCAGTAACGGCAGCAAGATTGCCCAAACCGAATTTGGCCGAACGATTTCGGAAAGACCGGACGTGGCAACATCCATGACTCGATACGAATCGGAATCGGGTGGCGGGAGTTCCGGCCAAACGACTACTTACGCCTACACGTTTTATGACGGGGAAAAGCGCGGGATTAAGGAAATTGACACTACATATCCCTCTGTTTCAACGGCGAAGAATGGTCCAAATGCGTCCGCAGTTGAGAAGCGGTTCTTGGATACATATGGCTTTACACGCTGGATGCTTGACGGGGAGAGTTTTGTTCACTATAGCGGATTCGATGACGTAAATTCGGGGGATATGCACGCGTCCGGGTTGAAGGACTTGAATGTTAAAGATGTCGATACTTCAACACTTCCATCGATTATATCGAGTGACTGGGACGGGACTGACTATGGGTTCGGAAGCTCGACGACTGTGCCTTTCGCGCGAGGCGGAGGGTTACCTTCGGCACTAAACATTGATGATTCAAGTGAGCTGGACTTTTTGGGGCGTTTGCGCCACACCACTGACGCGGGCGGGACGGAGACGTGGTATGTCTATAAGGATAACGAAGTTCGCATCTACCCGGCATTCGATTCGGCGACATCCAATTCGTTCCGTCCAGCCGTGATTACAATCGCGGACGAAGAAGGGCGCACTGAGGAGTCAATTCAGCTAAGTACTGCGACGAACATCAACACGTCCAGTGACAAACCAGACGGCACTGAGGCGGTAGCGCAGAGTGACTATGTATCGTGGTCAAAGCAAATCTTCAACCGCGCTGGCCAGAAGACAAGCAGCATCCGATATCACGATGTTCCATCGTCAGGCGACGGTACCCGCTATAGCAATTTCTATCAGACTGACTTTGAGTATGACGACATGGGCCGTTTAGAGTGGACCATCGAAGATGTTGCTGACGAATCGCCCTATGATCGCGAGCAACTCATCAAATACAGCTATGACGCGATGGGGCGAAGATTCCGTACCGGATTCGGTGTCAGCGACAACAATCATGACATCACGGCCAGCAAGCCCACCACGCGGGCTCAAACCCGAATCTACTTCGATGATCCGGACGACGCGCTGACTGACACTGACCAAGAGGATGGCGTTGGTGACGGAAACATCAGTTGGATGAGCACTTTCTACGCCCAGGGCCAAGCCAACAGTACACGATACGATCATGACTGGCGAAATCGTCAAACAACGACAATCCCGCCGCTCGCGCCATACACGCTTCAGCTGTTTGACAATCTTGACCGTGCGACGGCAGCGGGCACATTCAGTGCCACCACCAGTCTTGATCCGGGCGATGACCCTTCCGGCAGCGCATTGGCCAGCAGCCGATTGTCATTGTCCAAGACGCATTTCGACGAAGTCGGTCGCGTGTACAAGGTCGAGAAATTCATGGACCCGAGCGATTCGACGCCTGCAGACGCTTTGGTGTCGAATACCTATTACGATCGACGCGGCCAGGTGTGGGCTGTGGACGCACCAAATACCGGTGTGCGCTTCACGCAGTTTGATGGCGCAAGACGGCGTATCGCCAGTTTCTCGGGAACGCAGTTCGATCCGGCAGGCAAGTTCGACAGTGGCGCACCGGATTACCCGGATGATGATGAAGGGATTGTCGAGCACACGGCCTTCACTCTAGACGATGAAGGTAAAGTTACGCAGACCGTGCGCAAGGAGCTGAATCACGACGACACGAACGGCATGGACCTGGACGGCAGCGACTTCATCCGCACGTATTCGTACACTTGGTACGACGACGCCGAGCGCGTCAGGGATATGGCCGATTTCGGAACTAACACCAATGGCTGGAAGGATGCTGATTCTCCGACGTATGGCGCTTCGCCTCCGGCATCGAGCGACACCGTGCTGGTCACATCATACTCGTACGACACCGCAGGACGCCAGGACACCGTTACCGATCCGCGTGGCATCGAAACCGAAACTGAATTCGACGATCTTGGGCGCAGCATTGCGAAGATCGAAGATGCTGGCATGGGGAATCTCAATCGCAAAACAGAATACCAGTACAACGCTGCGGGTTCATTGGTCAGGATCATCCACGACCCGGGCGCCGACAACGACTATGCAAGTGGCGTCTGGACTGAAGACGGCAGCGATGTTGATCAGATTACTGAGTACGCCTACACCAATTGGCTCAACAGCGAGGTCGTAACGGAAATCCGTTATCCGACCGGTGACGGGACTGTTGGCAGTGCGTCCACAGATAAGATCGTTTTCGATTACAGCCAAAACGGTCAAATCACAAGTCGAACGGACCAGAACGGCAACGTAGTCGCATACACTTACGATACGCTCCGCCGCAAGAGCGACGAAACGCTCTCGACCGTAGGATCGGGAGTCGATTCAAGCGTGCGACTTATTAGTTGGGATTTCGATGACGCTGGCCGTGTTGAATACGTGACGACTAGATCAGGCACGACTTCTTACGCTCCTACCGTTTCCACCGATGCTGTGAATCAGATCAAGAACACGTACGACGACGGCGGCAATCTGATCAAGCAGGAACAAGAGCACGACGGGATTGTTGACGGCTCGACTCTTGCTGCGGAGTTCAATTACGACACCGACTTCAGCACCGACAACTACAAGCGATTGGAATATGTCGAGTACCCAGACGGCAAGCGTATTTACCGCGGCTATACGCACACGGGATCAGGTAGCACGTTCCAGGACGACATCAACGACGCGTTTTCGCGTGTGGGCCAACTGGCGCTTGAGGATTCGACGCCGGGAAGCATCGGAGATGTGTTCGCCGAATACGATTTCAACGGTGCGGGGCGACTAGTCAGGCGCAATCATGCGTCGGGTTCTGGACTTGCTGGAAACGACACCCGGACGGATTTGTGGCACGGGACAACTGGCACATACGCCGGTTTGGATCAGTTCGGGCGCATTGCCGACATGAAGTTCACCGATTTCAGCGGCGCCAGCGCCGTGGAATTCGATCGCCGTATTTATACGTATGATCGCAACGGAAACCCGACCATCATTGAAAACGACGTTTTCGCAGGCCGATCGCAAGCACTCGAATACGACGATCTCGATCGACTTGTTCAGCAGGATGAGGGAATCCTGTCAAGCGGCAGTATCGAACTAAGTGATTTGATGCGCCAGTACAACATGGACTTACTGGGCAATCTCAGCACTACAACCTCTGGATTCAAACAAAACAGCGATACAGCCACATTCGTCCACACTGTTAATGCCACAAATGAGATCACCGAAATTGATCGTGAAAACCCCGCCGGTCAGGCGCGGCTGGTGAGTGATGATTTTTCGAGCACCATGTCTTCGATCTGGTCCACGCAAAACGGTTCATGGACGGTGTCGGGGGGCAAGCTTTCGTCAACAGGGCTGGGCGTTTTCAACTCACCCGCACAACTAAATGGCAGTGCAATTACAGGGGACTCTTCAATTAGTGTCACTGTGACTCTGCCCACTCAGAGTGTACTAGGAACCAAGGCAGGAGGGCCGGTGTTCGCTCGCTCATCAAGTTCTTCAAAATACGCAGTCGTATTGACGGCTGGCTCCCCGGGTACGGTGGCACTCGCTTCAGGCAGCGGGGGATTCTGGACGAACCTCAAGAGTGGATCGGTAACGATTAACACCGGAACGGCTTACCAAGTCGAGGTTGAAAAGAAACAACGACACATCGCCTACCGAGTCTGGAATGGAAGCACCTTAGTTTATGCATCAACTTACGATTCGAATGTGGATTTCCAGGATGGACTATTCGGATTTTATGCAGGTTCGACCTATGTCAGTTTTGATGACTTCAGTGTGACGCGACTGGATCAAGTCAATGCGGCTGCGCCCCGTTGGGCCAGCACGGCCAAAACGACGCTGGACAGTACGAATGAAAATTTCAAGGTTGAATCAAGCGAATGGGGCGGTGAGGCGCGCTTGGAGTGGGTTGGTGACGACGCGTACATTGCCCAAGCCGACATTGACCTCAATGGCGGCGAAGATGCTGAGTTGAAGTTCCGATACGCCGATCCAGACAATTACTACGCAGCGCGGATTGGTGAAGACACGGGTGGCGGTTCGGGGCCAATCGAGTTGATTCAAGTTGTGCGTGGCAAGGAATCGGTCGTGGACAGTTCGACCTACGCGGCCGCATCGAGCGTTACGTTAAAGGTGCGAGTAGATGCCAATGACGATGTTGAAGTTTGGGTGGACGGTTCGTCGAAAATCATCGATACAAATGGGCTCGATATTGGGGCTGGGACGGTGGCGCTTTCGGGTGTCAAAGCCGTGTTTGATAATGTAAAAATAGGCTACGACACCGGTTCCGACGACGTTATTGACGAATATGTAGTTGACGAGACTTTTGGCGGTACAGACATTACCCCCACGTACGACGACAACGGCAATCTCACCTTCGACGGCAACTTCAAATACACGTACGACGCATGGAATCGGCTTGTTAAAGCGACGCTGGACGATACGGACGTGACCATCCACGAAGCTGCCTTCGACGGCCTGGGGCGGCGCGTTGTGAAAACCGTTTCGAATTCAGGTGATCTCGACGGCGTGACAGAGTATTATCATAATAGGAATCAAATCATCGAGACGCGGGACGGCAGCGGGAACCTGGAGACGCAAGTGTACCATGGGACACAATACAGCGACGAGGTCGTCGGGATGCGAGTCGCTGGGCTTGGGCGTATCTACGTGCATCAGGACGCCAACTATGACGTTACTGGCACCACTGACCTGACGGCCCGACAGATCGAACGCAATTACTACTCGCCTTACGGGCAGCTTGAGGTGGCGGTGGATACGCACCCGTTTGACTATGACGACGACGGCGATGTTGACGATGGTGACTATGCCGTAACGACAAACGGAACGTGTACCGGTACAGCAACAGGCGAGTGTCGCAGAATGGACGCTGATGCTGACGGGGATGTGGATAGCACAGATCAAACCACTATCATCGCCTACATTGCCAATTTGACCGTCGACACGGAAATGGCGCGCATGCCGGCGGCGACTAGCGGCCAACGCGGAAATTCGTTTGGACATCAGGGGCTTACCTATGATGCAGAAATCCGGTCATACCAGAATCGGTTTAGGCACTATTCGAATGAACACGCTAGGTTTCTGCAGCCCGACCCATTACGTAGTTCCGCAGGTGCATATTATGGATATCCTGATGGGATGAATCCCTTTGAATCGAATCGATCTTCACCATTACACTACACCGATCCTATGGGTTTGCAGGCGGGGTGTGCCCCTGTGATTTGCCAATGTGGGGGGGCTGTTGGAACTATTGAACTTGATCTGATTCCAAATAGTGGACTTGCCCAAATCATTAGTAACCTTGCTTATGGGGGAGCCCCTACCGCAGTTACCCTGCCTGGCGGAGCGATTCGTTGTAGCGGATCATGTGATGATTGCGACGGGGTGGGATCAGATGGCATGACGCCTGTATTCGACCACGAATGCTGTCATGCATGCGCTGCTGAACGCGGGTTTTTCGATTGGCTCTTCACGTGGATTCCCGGGGACATCTTCGGTTATTGTAACAGAAACTCTGTTCCGTCTCGGCGCTGACGTCGGGTTTTTTGATTGCAGAATGATCGGGTTTTCTCGAAGGTTTTGGATGATTCTGGAAAGTGTTGTGAATCCATTGCAATTGGAATAGAATGCGAATCGATGTACTCAAGTCGGTGGCCGCATCAGTGGGGGCCTGCTACGCGCTGGAATTTGCTGACCAGCGTTCTTAGTGGCTCGCCGTTCGGCGACAGATGTACGCTCGGGTTGTCGCCTCGCCATTACCCTGTTCGCGTCCTCCAAGGCGGGCAGTGAACGAGTGAGAATTCTTGGCACGAGAATTTTAGAAACTGGAAGATCACTGTCAATTAGGAGGTTTTTCATGAAACGGAACGGGAAGTTCTGCAGTAGCATACTTGCGCTGTTAGTCCTCTCAGGACTTGGATGCACCGTTTTCATTCCAAACGAGCAGCCGATTGCTGTGAGAATAACAGATGCTGTATCGGGTGAGGAACTGGAAGGGGCGGTAGTGATATTGGCGACCGATGGCTTCCGGAAACACAGCCTGTCGGACCTTGAAAACGACGAATATTTAGAGCAGTTCCGCGATTTGGCCCGAACCACCGATTTATCGGGGGTGGCAACCGTGGATGTTGAGTCCGTATCAGTTTGCACCAACCCTATTTTGTGTGATCGTCGCCAAGATGTGATTACTGGTCGAACCTTTCTTGCTTTGATCGAATTAGACAACGGCTCCGAAATCCTGCCTTTTGCTGCTAATGTGTCTGAGCAATCGACCGGTGAAATATTCAATCTCGAAGTTATTGAGATTGGAGAGCCGGTACCAAGCGAGAAGTAATACACATTCTTGACTAAGGTGGACCGACAAGCGTGGTTGCGTCGATGCCAACTTATGGGCGATTCCAAAACCTCACATTTGGTGTATTTGTGTACTCTTGTGTCATGATAAGCGCGACAGTTCACTCGGGCGGACGCCAACGACGATGTTGAAGTTTGGGTGGACGGGTCGTAGAAGTTCGTTGATAGCGACGGGCTGAGTATTGAGTCCGAAACAGCCGCCTTGCGAGGGGATCAGGCGATCTTCACGTCCGTTTGCAATCGCAACTGTACATTGAAGCCGGTTCGGTGGCCCTTGCAGGCGAGAAGGCCATCTTCGATAACGTGAAGGTCGGCTATGACGGTAATGCAGACGACGACATCGACGACGCAGGCGATGATCTAGTTGTCAACGAGACTTTTGGCGGTACAGACATTACCCCCACGTGCGACTACAACGGCAACCTCACCTTCGACGGCAACTTCAAATACACCTACGACGCCTGGAATCGGCTTGTTAAAGCGACGCTGGACGATACTGACGTGACCATCCACGAAGCCGCATTCGACGGTCTGGGGCGGCGGGTGGTGAAAACCGTGTCGAATTCCGGTGACCTCGACGGCGTGACGGAGTATTATCACAATGACCATCAGATTATTGAGACACGGGACGGCAGCGGGGACCTGGAGACGCAGGTGTACCACGGGACGCAATACATCGACGAGGTCGTTGGGCAGCGCATCGCCGACATGGGCCGCGTCTACGTTCACCAGGACGCCAATTACAACGTCACCGGGACCACCGACCTGACGGCCAGACAGATCGAACGAAATTACTACTCGCCGTACGGGCAGCTTGAGGTGGCGGTTGATTCGCATCCGTTCGATTATGACGACGACGGCGATGTGGATGCAGATGACTACGCCGTCACCACAAACGGCACTTGCACAGGAACCGCGACCGGCGACTGCCGAAGAATGGACGCCGATGCGGATGGGGACGTGGACAGCGCCGACCAGACCGCCATCAGCAATTACATCGCGACCCTGACCACCGACACGGAACTAGAGGCTATCCCAAAACCGGTTTGAGCAATAGTAGTGTGCATCCGAGGTGTAGGAAACCTAGGAACAGCTTGGTGGAT
>JAUIEW010000344.1 GCA_030429365.1 Phycisphaerae bacterium | reverse complement strand
CTGCCAACGCCGACACGAATCCCCCGGAACCAATTGCACAGATTGTCGGCTACCCCTTCCTTGACGGTGGTCAGCAGAATTCTCTGGGAACATTTACGTTCACCCGCATCGACTGACCAAGAACCTGCACGGTTTCGTAGCGTCAAATACCGTCGCGCAGAATCGCCAACACGGCCGCATGAAGCGGTTCGGGTAGGCTCGGCTAAAAATTCAACAATGGAGTATAGATCGGGGTGAGGGCTGTGATTTGTTGGCGGATGTCAGCTTGCTTTGGCGGGTTTATTGGCGCCACGGCGGGTAACGTTTGTCACGCAGCGAAGTGCACCCCCTGATTCGTAGATTCCCATTACATCCACTGTTTCGACGCGAAAGCCAATCTGTTCGTAGACCCGCTTGGCGTAGGCGTCCAGCGCATCAATTCCGTAGATCGGCATGAATACGGTTCGTCCGTTCTCGCGTTCGTCCATCAGCACGTTGTTGTAGGTCACCATCCATTGTTCAGGGTAATTGATGATGGTTGGTAGCCTGAGCACCACAAAACCTGATCGCCTGAGGCGCTCAGCGATTTGGTCCAGGATGAATGCCGTGTCTATCGAAGACACAGATTCTTGGTCCTGGTCGTCGGTCAACGACAAATCAATCGAGTCTACGCCGAGTATCTGTGAAGCAAGTTCTGGGTCGGCGAGCAATAGCGTATTGTCGCCGACAGGCGTCAGATACATATCCACATGATCCCACGGGACCTCAAAATTTTCGTCCCCAACCAAAATGACTTCCTTGCCGGCCAACTGACGAAGGTCTCGCATCAGCCGCTTGCTGTTCTCGGGATTCTCTTGGCCAGCTCGATTCTCATCGATCACGTTGGCGCCAACGAAGGCATACCTTGCATTGCTGACGATGTTGCCGCCCTCCAGAATCAAGGAAGTCGCTCGTGCATCAGGAAATGCACCGACAGCCTCCAATGCGAAAGGCGTGTACACTTCGTTGAGTCGCCAGACGTCGAATGTGGGGAACGGCCTGGGGACCAGCAGACTCGCGTGCGATCCGTCGGGATGTTGCCGGGCAATACATCGGTCGCGGGCCCACATGGAAATGTCCATCCCGACGTCGAATACGCGAACACTCCGTCCGCCCAAGCGCGCCTTGCGGCCGAGTTCTTGCTCGAATATCTCAACGGTACTGCGGTTTGGACAGGCCACGACCACGTTAACCTGCGGATTTAGCTTGAGGAGCAAATCGGCGATGACGTCGCGAATGCCGAAGTTGTCGCTGGCCGGAAAGTGAAACAGCACCTCCGAAATGGCGCCTCTGTTGTCGGCTAAGATCGAGGGGGAGACGGCGGATGAAATCGCAACCGTTTGGGGTTCGGAGGCGACAGACGCATTCGGGCCAACAGCAAAGATGATTGCCAGGCCAAGAAGCCAAGTGGGCTTCGCCAAGCGCGAAACTCTGAATGAATGCATGCACGATCTCCGTCGCATGACGCCCATCGCGCCAGGCGGTATTATTGGAGTGAGAATCGCGGATAGGCGTGAATTCTTCGTGAAGTTGAGATGAATGAATTTTCATCTGGTGCGGTTGTCGCGACCGCGAAACCCGTGCCGAATTGAAATTGCCCGTTGGCGTGACTGCAAATACGCTATCCAACACCGATTTGCTGGTTCGGTGTGTGTGGACGTTTGGAGAATCGCGATTCATGCGTATTTTGATCGTGGAAGACAACCCGCGGATGGCCGGCGTCATCCGTAAAGGGCTGGTCGAAAACGGATATGCCGTCGATCTGGCAGCCGGTGGTCACGTGGCCGAGGAGATGGGGGCGGGGCAGCCCTACGACGCGATCATTCTGGACGTGATGTTGCCGGATCAGGACGGGGTTCAGGCATGTGCGAACCTTCGGCGGCGCGGAATCAAGACACCGATCCTCATGCTCACGGCGCTGTCGAGCACGGCAGACAAGGTCAAGGGGCTCGATGCCGGCGCGGATGATTACCTGACGAAACCCTTTGAGTTTGACGAGTTGCTGGCCCGACTCAGGGCGCTGTTGCGTCGTGGCCAGGGAGGTCAGACGGCCCGTTTGACGTTCGCTGATCTTGAAATGGACTTGATCGAGCGAAAGGTCACGCGAAGCGGGCAACGCATCAAGCTGACGGCGAAGGAGTTCGCGCTATTGGAATACTTCCTGCGCAATCCGCATCGCGTGCTGACGCGCACCTCAATCGGCGAGCATGTTTGGGACATGAACTTCGAGAGCGACAGCAACGTTATCGACGTGTATGTGAGCATGCTGCGTCGAAAGGTCGATCGCGGTTTTGAGCGGACGTTGATCCACACGGAAATCGGGGTCGGCTACGTGCTCAGCGAGGCGGCGGATTGACGGAATCATTGCTGAAGCGAAGTCAGACCATGGGCAGAAGCACGCGGACGATTCAATCGCAGCTCACGTTGGGTTTCACCGCTATATTCGTCGCGGTCCTTTTCGTGATCTGTGTCGCGCTGCTGGTCGTTTTGGACCATCATGTGAGAGCCCAATTTGACGACACGCTGCGAAGCAACGCAACCCTAATTTGCGACTTGATGGAACGCGACACGGCCAACGGATATATTCCGACGCCGTTGGCGCAATCACTCAAATTGCCAGGTCTTTACTTTCAGCTTCGACGTCCTGATGGCTCCGTTGTTGCCACGTCCACTTCACTTGCAGGGCAGACTCTTCCGTGGGCTGAAAGCGCTGGTGGCGCGCACGGAAATGAAGGCGTATTTGAAACGCTAACCGGGGCAGCAGTCCCCAATTGGCCAGACGGTCCGCATGCACTTCGAATGCTTACCTGGAAGATTGCGTCGACTCCCAACGCGATGGTGCTCCAATTGGCGAAGAGTCCCGCTTCGCTCGAATCGCTACAGGCCAAACTTCGCTATTGGGTGGTCGGAATTGCCTTGCTTGGGATTCTGGTCGGCGTGATCCTTGCAAGATGGATTGCGCGGCGCACCCTCGTCCCGTTAACGCACATGGCCACCACGGCCGAGCAATTGCGGGTCGAGGACCTCTCGCTTCGATTCGATGAAAATGTCGGTACTGACGAAGTCAAGACGGTCCTTGTCAGCCTGAACCGAATGCTCGATCGACTGACATTGTCTTTCGGTGCGCACGAACGATTCATCGCAGATGTCGCCCATGAACTCAAGACACCATTAACACTGCTATTGAGTGAAGCCCAGGTTCTCGCTCAGTCCGAACGTTCCCCTGAAGAATACGAGCGCTTTCTCGCGACCGTTCAGGACGAAGTGCGGGCGATGGGGCAGGTTGTTGAGAGCCTGCTGATGCTTGCTCGAGCCGAAGGGGGATTGCAGGTCTCGATGAGCGATGCGCCGGTTAACGAATTCGTCATGACGGCCGTCGAGCGAACAGCACACATTGCTGAGCGGGCGGAGGTCAGCATCGTTCCAACCCTTGCGATGCCAGCCGCCGGTCACGATGCGCTGTTCGTCCATGGCGACCACGCCCTTTTGACGCTGGCCGTCACCAACCTACTGCGTAATGCAATTCGGTTCGCGCCGCCGCAGTCTCAAGTCGGGGTCATCGTCGATGTCGCCGGTGATTCAGTCGTGATTCATGTTCGCGACAGCGGTCCTGGGATTCCTGCGGAACATTTGCCGTGCGTTTTTGATCGATTCTATCGCGTGCAAGACGACCACTCGACGTTCCAGGGGACAGGTCTGGGACTCGCAATCGTGAAGGGTGTTGTCGACCTTCATCGCGGGCGCATTGAAGTGGTCAATCTTGCAGAAGGTGGCTGTCAGTTCACGTTGGAACTTAAGACGGGAATCGATCCGCCGCTGGATTAGATTTTTTTAAGAGCGCTTTCACCGCCCCTTCATCATTCTCCAACAGAATTCTCCTCATCGTGAAATTGTGCGATGGTTGTGGAGTCTCAAGGGTCCTTCAGATTTGAATGTGGCCAGACTCCGTGGCGGTTGCCGATCAACGCAGCCGCATACCATGCGAAAATAGACGATCGGGTGCACCGTGTGAGGTGACCAATGGGGCCACAACGGTCACCCGGTCGACAAAGTTTGGGACGAATGACCGTCCAGTGTTGGAGAATTTAGA
>JAUIEW010000343.1 GCA_030429365.1 Phycisphaerae bacterium | reverse complement strand
AGGAAAACAGGCCGGTTCAAAGTGAGCCGGCCTGTTTCTTGTATGTGCAAGTTCAATTGGCGGTCGCCCCACCCACACCAACCTGTTGTCAACTATGGACTCCTGTCGTCGGCTGGTATTTCACTTTCGTTGGCGGGTCGCACAAATTCCAAGCATTCCTCTGAGCTGGCGCCAATGCGCTGGAAGTTCTGCCGTGCATCGCTGAGGCTGACGCGATTGGCTCCACCTATTGAATTCACGTTTTCAAACTGTACAGGGTCATCTTCCCAATAACAAACGGGACAAATGGCAAATGTGCCAGGCGGCTCTTCTGAAAGCGTCAGTAATTGGCAACAGGGGCAAGCGTATTTCGTGGACGCCATTGGGTATCAACATTTTCAGTGGGTTTGCTCACAAAGACCGCGGCAAGTGCTGCGGCAACTGAGGGCTGCGCGGTCGATGCCTACGCTCGTCTGCCAAGTTTCAATCGCCCAAACCCATACTCAATTTCAAGACTGGAAGCGAGACGCCCTCTTCATGCTTCCGCGCGAGATTCGACAGGTTGACTTCAAGTCGCTCAACCTCTGAATTGGTTAGCGCCAACGCCACGATTGCGTCCCTATCCTGAATGAGAATTTCTTCCGAAGCGATGCGCTCTCCATAAACTTGGTGCACCAATTGGAGAATCTTTTCTTCGCCTTCCGTCAATTCTCGAACGTGGGACTTTGATCGAAGAGCAATAAAGACGACGATGCATATGACTATCGCCGCAACTATTCCGAATAGCTTGCCCATCTGTGCACGCTCCCTAATTTACGTTGACCACCAACGGCACCGAAAGTTGAATTTGACCAAGCGAAGTCGAGCATTCCATGAATTCAGCTTGCTCGCAGTCGAATTGTAAGAACTGGGCAAGGCGGGAGTCGAACCCGCACGAGGTTTACCCTCGGGGGATTTTAAATCCCCTGCGTCTGCCATTCCGCCACTCGCCCGTCTTGGCTTGATTGCGCCTTCTTGTTTCTTGCTGCTTGCTTCTTGTTTTGATTGTTGGCGCTTCTCTTGATTGTCTGGTCTTCTGGATTTCATCAGGTGCGCACGGGACGCACCCTACCGGTTCGATCGTGAGACTCTTATTCTCTAGTCCCTTACTTCGATTTCCAATTCCACGAAGTCGAAGCTTGGCACGTCTTGAAACAGCAATCCAAATTCATCCGAGACGACCAGGTCCCTGATGATATCGTTCTTTACCGTCAACCGAATGTAGTGGAAACCGACGGCCATCGGCTGATCGACCGTTGAACCCGTTGCGAAAATCGTCCCGGCTTCCAATGTGGTCGGGTCTTCATCCGTCGCGCCCGAACTCCACTCGAATGCCGTGATGCTCGCGCCATCGCCCGTGATGCTGGCCGATCCGTCCAACCGCACAGTCTCCCAGCCGTTGCCGTCCGTGCCTTCCACGAGGAAACCGGTATCGGTGAGCGACACCGACTGGCCTTCACCGGCTTCAACGGTGAAGGCGGCTTCGGGCCAACTCGTGGTGCAATTGATCACGTTCTGGGCACACTGACTTTGAATCGCCACGCGGGCCGTCTCGGGCTGAAGCGCCTGCGGCGTCTGTTCGACACAACCCCCAGCCACCAACGCTCCGGACACAATCGCGATAGCGACGGCGAAAATAGACGCCCTCCCAGCCCCCCGCAGGCCTGAGGCTGTGAAATCATTGATCCGACGCCGATTTGTGGGGATTCTCATGTCGCTTATCCTCAAATTGTTCCGATAATTCGCGATTTTCCGGCCCATAAGACATCTGGTGAGCCGAAAGATTCGGCTGACCACGTGAAAGATTATACCGATGCGGCGACAACAGCCTAGTACCGGGTCAATTGTTTGGGCTTGCGTTGCCCAGCGGCTGACCTAAGAATTGATTGTCGTCGGCGGGAGCCGACCTTTCCAGGAAAGGCGAGAATCATGCGAAAGCAGGCAACCAAAGCCATACTCATCGCGGCGCTGGCCCTTGTCGCCAGCAGCGGATGCTCGCAGATCCAAACGGTTTTCCACAGCCCGGATGACGGTGCGCCGGCGCGATCGGCCCAGGTGTCCAGCCGCCCCGCGACGGTCTTGGATGACGGCAGTACGCGACTCGGTGGAAGGAATGCGAAATCAAACAGCGGGCAATTGAAGTTGGCACGCGTCGCGTCGTATCAGCCGGCAGAAGTCCGCACCGCGCCAGCAACGACGCAACCGAAAAGTGAGCCGCAGAAGCAAGCGGCGGTAACGAATCCAGCCCCGAATCAAACAACGGACTCGGCGGATAACATCAACACCAACGGCGCTCAGCGTTCAAACGCGGTCGCTTCGGACGCACAGAAGAACAAACAAACTGAGGGTACGCCAAAGCGTGCTTACACAGCGCCCGGTGCCGGCATCCGATCAGCCGGCCCGTTTTCCGCTGCAATGGCGGCATTTGCTCTAACCACGACCGAGGATCGTTCTGCGGCAACGCTATCGCAGTCGCTTCTTACCAATGCCCAAGGCGTTCAAAGCGCTGCAGGGCTTGGTGCCCCCAATCCAACGGTGAATGGCGTGCGTGCATCGGCGAACGGCTTGGTCAGTAACAACCAACCTGCTCTTGGAAGTGCGGGGCCGAATCGCATTTTCACGCGGCAGGTCAATTTGGCCTCAGGACGTGGTGGTGCACTCTGCCAACTGCAGAATGCCGGATTCAATGTCGGCGGACAGGCGTGCTTGAATACGCAACGCCACCGATAGTGAACTTCCGCCTACTTGCGTTTTCTCTTGCGGGCTTTGCGTTTGTCTTTGGTGTTGACCCGGCGCTTGGATGTCGTGCCGGACTTGCTGCGGATGCTGGGCATCTGACCGGCCGCCGCCATCTGCGACATCTGCGAACTGAATCGCATGCGGTCGCGCAAGCCCATGCCGGCCATCCCCTTCATCATGTCCCGCATCTGCGAGAACGATTTGACCAGACCGCTGACGTCGGAAGTCGCAGCCCCGCTGCCCTTGGCGATGCGGCGCCGGCGTGATGTGTCGATGATCGACGGGTTCGCCCGCTCCTTCTTGGTCATCGAAAGGACGATCGCCTCCATGCGGCTGATCTCCTTGTCGTCGACTTTCAGGTCCGACCCCATCCCGCCGAAACCGGGCAGCTTCTTGAGGATATCGCGCATCGAGCCCATCTTCTGGACCTTGCGCATCTGATCGAGGAAATCGTCAAGGGTCATCGAGCCCTTGGCCATCTTCTTTTCAAGCTTGGCCTGCTCTTCGGCGTCGAATTGCTCTTGCGCCTTTTCGACGAGCGTGAGCATGTCGCCCATGCCGAGGATGCTGCCCGCGACCCGATCGGGATGGAACGGTTCGATCGCTTCGAGCTTTTCGCCCATACCGACGAACTTGATCGGCTTACCGGTGACGTGTTTGAGCGACAGCGCCGCACCACCGCGCGTGTCGCTATCGAGCTTCGTCAGAATGCACCCGTCCAGTTCCAGTCGATCGTTGAACGCCTTGGCCGTCGCGACAGCGTCCTGACCGGTCATCGCGTCGAGCACGAGATAGATCTGCTGCGGTTTGCAGGTGGTCGCGATCTTGGCGACTTCGGCCATCATCTCCTCATCGATCGCGAGGCGACCGGCTGTATCGAGGATAACCACATCGCGATCGGTCTTGCGGGCGTGGGCGATACCGTTGCGGCAGACCTTCACCGCGTTGAGATGGCCGCGCTCGGTGTAGACCGGCGCACCGATCTGCTCGCCGAGCACTTCCAACTGATCGATAGCGGCTGGTCGCTTCAAGTCGGCTGCCACGAGAAGCGGACGCTTGGCGCTGGCCATGATCTTCCGCGCGAGCTTTCCGCAGGTCGTCGTCTTACCGGAACCCTGCAAACCGGCCATCATCAGGACGGTGGGACCGCCGGAGATGAATGGAATCTTCGGGTCGACCGGTCCCATCAACTGCACGAGTTCATCGTGGACGATCTTGATGATGAGTTGATCGGGCTTCAGCGTGTTGATGACTTCTTCGCCGATGGCCTTTTGGTAGACTTGGTCGCAGAATTCGCGGGCGACATCGATATGAACGTCGGCTTCGAGCAGCGCGGTACGAACTTCGCGCATGGCCTCGCGGACATTGTCTTCGGTGATGCGGC
>JAUIEW010000342.1 GCA_030429365.1 Phycisphaerae bacterium | reverse complement strand
AGGTAGTAGATGTCCGTCTGGGCGCTCTTGGGCGTCTTGATGTGCCGAATATGCATGACGTAGGCCTCGAGAACGTCAGCGATCGGCGTACGCGTCGGCAATGGGTTTTCGATGCCGCGCAACTGTGCCGATTCGAATTGCCGCAACTGCTCCTTGGCGATTTGCAGAGGGATGGGGCCGAGGCTTTTCCGTTTTTGCTTCCCACCGACGTAATACTGAATCACAAACGATTTGCCGCGCTTTTTTAGGCTTGCCATTGTTGGACCTCCAGATTGAGAACGATTCAATCGGCAAGTCCGGATTCTTCGAAACCGCAGGGGACAAATCAGGGTACATCCCGCCCAAATCGGCCACGAAAAAAGGGACTCGCATCGTTGCAAGTCCCTTTGAGACAAAGATTAGCGGGGGCTGGACTCGAACCAGCGACCTCCGGGTTATGAGCCCGACGAGCTACCAACTGCTCTACCCCGCAATTGTGTTTCGTGAATTTACGGGTATTCGACAGATTGTCAATGGCGGGTGACTGATTCATTGGATCGCGGCGCAGATTTCTCTTCGCTTGGGCTTCTTTTCTTGTGGAATTTGCTGATCGATGGCGGGGTGGTGGGCAGTTGATTGAATTGGCGGGGCGTTTTGACCCTGCGGTTATTCTGACTTTGCTTTTTTCGGGCCGACTGCCGCGACGGCTGTCACTGTTTGCGATGGCACAGAGAAGACCATCCCGCATTGACCACAGCGCACCTTCTTGCCTCGCACCTTGTCCGGAACTCGAAGCACCGCACGGCATGATAAGTTGGGGCACATTAACGTGATTGGCATGGTCCGCTGCTTTCTTTGCGATCGACTCAAATTCGACCGCGGTCCGTATCAAAAATCCATTGATTCATCGACCGAAAACCAGGGCATCTTAATCCTCGGTCTTACTGCTTGAAATATACGTTTCAATTGCGCGTGCGGGCCCAATTGAATATTTCAATGTTCTCACGAATCGGGCCCACGCGCCGTTTATGGGTTCATGTGAGCGGTTCTGACCACCAATTGCTTGGACCTTTCTGCGCCGATGGCGGCCGGCAGATCCGATAATGATTGGGGATATGCAGGATGTAAACTTGAAGGTGATTGGTTCGATCACACCAGTCAACGGGCCAAGCGTTGCTTTGAATCAAGCGGATTCGCGACGTCGCTCTGCCGGCTTGTCGAATAGGCTGGCCTTTCCGTTGACCACGTCGCTATCCAAGACCCAGGTCGTGTTGCGCTCCTGTTCAGGCAAATCGAACATCGGGTCGAGCATGACCTCTTCGGTGACGGCGCGAAGGGCCCGCGCTCCGGTGTCGCGCTCGAGGGCGCGTTCGGCGATGGCGTATAGCGCGTCCGTCGTAATCTCAAGCTTACAGTCCTCCATCTCGAAGAACTTCTCGTATTGCTTGACGAGTGCGTTGTTTGGTTCCGTGAGGATGCGCACAAGCATGTCAGCCGTCATCGGTTCGAGCGATGCGATCACCGGCAGTCGGCCAACCAACTCGGGAATCATGCCGTATTCGATCAAGTCAAACTGCGTCACCTGCTTGAGCAATTCGCCGCGCTCCTTGGCATCATCGATCGCCCGATCCTCGTTGGCGAAACCGATCGCGCTGTGACCCAGTCGCCGCTTGATGATGTCTTCCAACCCGACAAACGTCCCACCACAAATAAACAGGATGTTCGATGTGTCGAGTTGAATGTATTGCTGCTCGGGGTGCTTTCGCCCACCTTGCGGCGGAATGTTGGCCACGGTGCCTTCAAGCATCTTCAACAACGCTTGCTGCACACCTTCGCCCGAAACATCGCGGGTGATGCTGACGTTCTGGGTGGTGCGGCCAATCTTGTCGATCTCGTCGATGTAGATGATGCCGCGCTGGGCGAGTTCGATATCGTAATCAGCCGTCTGCAAGAGACGGAGGAGAATGTTCTCGACGTCTTCACCGACGTATCCGGCTTCGGTGAGCGTGGTTGCGTCACCAATCGCGAAGGGCACATTCAAAACGCGCGCAAGCGTTCGCGCGAGCAAGGTCTTACCCGAGCCGGTCGGACCGGCAATCAGCAGGTTCGACTTTTCGAGTTCGACATCGTCGGGACCGGCCAAGTCTGCATACTCCAGCCGGCGATAGTGATTGTGAACGGCGACGGACATGGCGCGTTTGGCGCCGTCCTGACCGATGACGTATTGGTTGAGGAACTCGCAAAGTTCGCGCGGTGTTGGAACCTTGCCGACAACGGTACGAGCGGCAGAGGTCTTACGCTTTTCCTGACGGATGATGTTGTGGCAAAGATCGACGCAGGACTCGCAGATGTAAACGTCCTTGGGGCCTTCCACCATGGGGCCCGCATCGCGCTGCGACTTCCCGCAGAAGCTGCACGAGCTTCGACGTCGGCGCTGGCCTTTGCTGCCACCGGAGCTTCCACTCCCGCCGCCGTTTCCGCTTCCACCACCCGAGTTGCCCCCGCCTCTTTTCGTTCCAGACATTCTAGAATCTTTCCTTACCGCGATGCCCGACTGAATCCGTCAAGACTGGAGAGGGCGTGCGCATCAATGCTACGGATCAAGGTTCATTTCTGCCGCCGGTTGACCCTTCACTCAAACCGGCGATTTTGATAGTATTGTATCGTCCAACACCGCAATGTCGGGCCAGCGGGCCTGCGATTATTCCAAGTCTGCACCCGGACCGCAAAATCCCCTCACCGCAATGCTGCAAACCGCGTTTCACGAGCCCTTTTTGTCGGTCTCAACCATCATTGCGGCGATGGCCTGGGTCCGAAGGGCTTTGTACTCCGCTTCGTCGATATCGCCCCGGTCTCGCATTTTTTGCAGATCTTCGAGGTTGAATGTGCCAGCCTGTTTGCCCCCGTCATCGCGGAGGTTTCGTCGAAGCACGAACACCACGACAGCCAGGGCGATAAACGCCACAAAGGTGATTCCACCCCAAAGCGCGATTCGGCCCCATTGGTCAGCTGTCAGTTCTGAAAAAACACGCACAGCAATCGCTTCCGGTTCAATAATCGCCCAGCAAATACTAGGTCCCAGAGGCCGTCCGGGCAACCAATCCGACGTTTCTTGCGCAACAACAAGCAGGTAGCAATTTAAGCTTGGCTTTTAGGCGAATCCGGGTCACCAACCATACGGTCAATGCTCCAAGGCCGCTGACCGGAAAGGGCGTGTTTCGCACGCATGACCAATTCGGCAACCAGACCGGCCACCAGAATGTTGACGGCAGACGCCGACAGAATCACCGCCGACAAAAACCAAGTTGACCCGCTCGCCAGGGATTGCCCCCGCAGCATCGCAATCACCCACAACAGGCCAAAACCCATCGCGCCCAGAAACATGTACTGCGCCACCTTGGCGAACATGTGGGACGGACGCGTGCGGTATTTGTGCAGGATGCGAATCAGGAGGATGTCGGCCATCACCCGCGCTGTTCTGCTCATGCCGTACTTGCTGGTGCCGGCTGTTCGCGGATGATGCTTGACCACCATCTCGCTGATCTTGCCCCCGCGTGCCAAAACATAAACAGCGAGGAAGCGATGCATCTCGCCGAACAACTCCGTCGGATCAAGCGCTCGCCGCGTGTATGCCTTCAACGTGCAACCGAGGTCGTGCACGGGAACGCCCGTCACCTTGCGGACGAGTTTGTTGGCCACCTGCGACACAAAACGGCGCGGGCCCGTATCCTGCCGATCGCGCCGCCAACCACTCACGCAATCGAAACCCTGCTCCAATCGTTCGAGCAATGCTGGAATGTCGGAGGGGTCGTTTTGCCGATCGCCATCCATGGTGACGATGACCTTGCCCAAACAGTAATACATGCCGGCTGCGATCGCGATGGTTTGCCCGCGATTGCCTGCGAAGTGAATGATGCGAACCTGTTTGTGTTTGGCCGCGACTTCGTCGAGCACTGTGTCGGTTCCGTCGTTGCTGCCGTCATTGACAAGGACAACTTCAAACGATTTTCCTGTCGGTTCGACGGCGCGAATGATGTCTTCCGCGAGCGGTGCGGCGTTCTCCCTTTCGTTGTAGATCGGTACGACAATCGAGAGATCCAGAGTCGGGTTTTCGTGATGGTATGCACTCATGTTTCGTTGGGTCCGTCTTGCGAGACTGATTCTCCCGACTCGTTGTTTCGTTGCTTCCGAAGGGCCATGCTGTCTTGAAACGCAC
>JAUIEW010000341.1 GCA_030429365.1 Phycisphaerae bacterium | reverse complement strand
ATTCGTATTCGAATCGCACCGAGATCCGGTTGTCGGTGAATGCCCAAAGCTCCTTCATCAACTGGTAATCGAGTTCCTTGGCCCACTTGCGCCTAAGAAACGCTTTGATCGCTTCGCGTCCCTTGAAAAACTCACTGCGATTCCTCCACTCGGAGTCTTCGGTGTAAGCGAGCGCGACACGCTCAGGATCACGGGTGTTCCAGGCGTCTTGCGCAGCTTTCACTTTTGCACGCGCGCTTTCCTGTGTGAACGGCGGTCGTATGCCGGTTGGCGATGCCATCATGTTCTCCATTTGCAAGGAGGTTGGCCGGAAGGCATGGACACCTCCCGACCAACCCGTTCGTTGTTCATCAGCATGCGCATGCAACCGACTTCGCCGGTTCGACTTCCGGAAAGTCCACTTCCGTCACCGCAACGTGATTGAAATAATTCGTAAAGATATTGAGCGCGACCGTTGCAACGATCTCTGCGATCTCGGCATCATTGACCCCGGCGGTGCGTACAGAAGCCACATCCTCGTCGCTGACCCAACCACGCTCGGTGACGATCTTGCGGGCGAACTGAAGGACGGCTTCCGTTTTACGATCCGTTGAATTGCCGCGACGACTGTCTGCGATTTCCTCATCACCCAAGCCGGCCATCTTCCCGAGGGCGGTGTGTGCGGCGAGGCAATATTGGCATCGATTCGCTTCGCCAACCGTCAGGGCGATTTGTTCGCGCAACTTCGCCGACAGACTGCTCTGTGCCAGGGTGTTGCTGAACCCCAGATACGCCTCCAAGACTGCGGGCGAATTGGCCATGGTCCGCATGAGATTCGGGGCCATGCCCAGCTTCTTCTGGACGCCCTCCAAGAGCGTCTTTGCCTTTGCGGCAGCCTTCGTCGGATCAATTGCGTTCAAGCGTGACATCGTCGTTCTCCTTCTGATTTAGGTTTAACCGTGCCAATCACAGTCAGACGATAGGCCGTAAGGGCACGGGCCGTGCCATGAACATACATCTCCGCAACCTATTTATTGACAGCGATTTACAAACTCGCCCGCTTGGTTAGACACACGATGCAATTGCGTCGATAACGCAAATACGTTGCGATATTTCGTAAACCCGTTATGGTCGGTAGCTATGCCTGCCCTCGGCGAACGCATGTCGGTGTCGGACTCCTTGAAGAATCTGCTGCTTGAGATTGCTCGGCAGCAGTCGCTCGAAGCCGTCATGCGCACGGTAGTCGAGAGGCTCGCGGGTGAGGAGCACATCGCCCTGGCACGCATCTGGCTCATCCGCTCTGGCGACATCTGCGCGACCTGCCCAATGGCAGGCGAATGCCCCGACCAAACCCGATGCCTTCACTTGGTGGCCAGCGCGGGACGCTCGCTCGATGACAATGCACCTTCCTGGGGCAGACTCGATGGCGCGTTCGCCCGATTCCCCATGGGTGTCCGAAAAGTCGGCAGGGTTGCGGCAACTGGTGAATGCGTTGCGGCTCTCGATGTGCAGCAGAATACGGAGTGGATCGCACAAACGGATTGGGCGCACAAGGAAGCGATCCGAGGTTTCGTCGGCCAACCACTGGTTTTTAAAGGCGAGATCATGGGCGTGCTCGCGATCTTCACGCGCACACCGCTCAGCCAGCATTGCCTGGATTGGCTTAGGATGATCGCCGACCTGGTGGCCGCGTCCATAGCCCACGCCAAAGCCTTCGACGAAATCCAATCCCTTCGCACGCAACTCGAATTGGAGAACGCATACCTCAAAGAAGAGGTGTCCGATGCTCGCGCATTCGGTGAAATCGTCGGGCAAAGCCCAGCCCTGCGCAACATCATCCAACAGATCGAACTCGTCGCCCCCACCGATGCCAGCGTATTGATTCTCGGAGAATCAGGGACGGGCAAGGAACTTGTTGCACAGGAAATTCATCGCCGAAGCCAGCGACACGAGCGCGCGATGGTCCGCGTGAACTGCGCGTCGGTTCCTCGTGAACTCTACGAAAGTGAATTCTTCGGTCACACGAAAGGCGCGTTCACCGGGGCGGTCAAAGATCGTATCGGCCGATTTGGGCTCGCGCACGGCGGCACGCTTCTGCTGGATGAAGTAGGCGAAATCCCCTTGGAACTTCAAAGCAAACTCCTGCGCGTGCTGCAGGAAGGAAGCTATGAACGCGTTGGCGAGGAGAAAACGAGGGAGGCTGACGTACGGCTTATCGCCGCGACGAATCGCGATCTCAAGACCGAAATCGGCGAAGGCCGATTCCGTCAGGATCTATTCTACCGACTCAACGTGTTTCCCATCGAAGTGCCGCCACTTCGCAAACGCAAAGAAGACATCCCCCTGCTCGCCGACCTCTTCCTCAAGCAGGCGTCGCGCCGATTCAATCGCCCGATTAAAGGGCTGAGCCAGGGCAACATCCTTTCCCTTCAGGCCTACGATTGGCCGGGAAACGTGCGTGAATTGCTCAACGTCATCGAACGTGCGGTGATTACTTCGCGTTCCGGTGCGATTCGCTTGGACCTTCCGAAGTCTTCATCAGGCAAGGGGCGCAAAGCTCTGCCGGCATCAAGTCCAACTAGCGTCGTCCCGGACGACGAAATGAAACGCCGCGAGCGTGAAAACATTCTCGCGGCGCTCGACCAGACGAACTGGCAAGTTCACGGACCGGGCGGAGCGGCAGAACTTCTCGGCCTCCGACCGACAACCCTCGCCTCGCGCATCAAACGGATGGGGCTGAGTCGCACAACCGAATGAGTCGCAACCGGCGAGGGTTGTTGAATGCTTGCCTATTGTGTTTGGAAGATCCGGACGAAGTCGGCCCAGTCGGCTAGATCGATATCGTTGTCGCCATCGAAGTCCCATGGATTGCATGCGGGAGTCGCCGGTTGATTGGGGCCAAGCAGGCACGCCACGAAGCATTCCTGATCGTCCAGATCAATGTCACCATCATGGTCACAATCGCCCGGAATCAAAACGTCCAATCCGGACGACCAGAAGCCGCCCCGCAATTCGTAGGCACCGTTGACGACAACGCCGGCATCGGGTTGCCCGACGGTCCCATGAAGGGTAAACGGACCGGCGACACTTGCACCCCCACCTCCGTCGATCGTATGCCAGGTCAATTCAAAGTCGGCGGCCGGCGCTGCACTCACCATGCTGAGTGTCGTAAACATCACCACAACAAAACGGGTATTGGTTCTCATGGGAATCCTTCTTTCGTGTTTATGCATTTGATGCGATTTTCTGGTTGATCCAACGTCGCTTGGATTCAGCGCGTCTCTCGATGCGTTCACAAGTTTGCAGCCCTAGACTACGGCGCTCCGATTGTCACAGTTCCGTTTAGGGCTTCGACCTTCATTCTTGCATCGAATGTCACTGCTTCTGAGTACGTGCCTGCATAGATGCGCATCTTCAAGTCGCCCTGCCAGTTCTTGGTCACGAGGCATTGGGGGTTGGTCGGGGACCAGGTGCAATTGGAGTCGTTGTCCAATTCGGACTGAATGGCGTTGACGCCAGCCACCGCGTCTTGAACCGTCGACCACGGGTAATTCGGCGAGCCGTCACCGTCGATCGGCGCGAAGTTCTCGACGAAGATCGCTTTTCCTTTGATAAAGTGGTGAACATACTTGCGACCGGTGTCTTGACCGAAGACTTCCACGGTGGTCATGTTGTGCGGGCCCATATTAACCTTGGTGTGTTTGAGGGCGAGCGTCGCCGCGACATCCACGGTGTCGATCGTCTCGAAGTTGTACTTCACTGAAAGGTCTCCCCCGGGCAGGTCATCCGAATTGGCGCAGAAGTCTCCGACCGCACCCTCTTCAGTCTGATTCCACCAAACCCAGCTATTCGAGGTGGCCCCCAGGTGGCGGTGTCCCGTGATGATCAATGCCACGTTGTAGTTGTTCAGCGCATCCCAATAGGCTTGACGCTGCGCATCCGACCACCAATTCCACCGTGAAAAGCAATCCAAACCATAGTGGTGGATCAACACAACCGGACGCCCCGAATTGCCGACATGCGTGGCCAAGTCGTTGATCAAAAATGTCAGCGCGTTTCCGGGATCGAGCAAGGGAACGTCCGGGTGGCCGGAATAGGTATCGTTGGCTGGCATCAGATTGAGCTGCACAAAATGAACGTCGTGCCAGTCCCAGGAGTAGTGCGGCACCTGTGGATCGAGCGGCGGTGCGCCAGCCGGCCCGTGGTTGCACGGCGCGACGCGTGCACGTG
>JAUIEW010000340.1 GCA_030429365.1 Phycisphaerae bacterium | reverse complement strand
CACGTCCTTTGGTTCCAAGAAACTGCTCGACGGAAGCTTGGGATATACCGTGTCCGGCGTGAACACCGCAAACCTCGAATCAGTTTCGGTCTTTGGCGCTCGCGTACCTGAAGGCGGCATTCGCAACGTTGTTGTCCAGGTGACCGCGTCGGCAGAAGCCGCGACCCAGCAACTCACTGCTTCGGCGACGGGGGCAGCCGCCATCGAGATCACCGGTATTCAGGGGACGGAAATCCTCTCGTTTGCTTCCGGCACGACCATCGCTCAGATTCAAACGAGCATCAATGCTGTCACCGATACGACCGGACTGTCTGCCTCTGTCAGCGGTAGCGTACTGACCATCAACAGCAACACATTCGGTAGCGAGTCCCTCGTCAAGATTAAGACGCTCAGCGGAACCTTCATGGGCGACGCGAACTACACCGCCGGTGCAGCGGCTGTCGAAGACAACGGCGTCGATCCAACCGTTTTGGTCAACGGTCAGGTGGCTGACGCACGTGGACTTCGCGTGGATATTCGCACGAACGGCCTGGACGGACGGTTCTATCTGTCGCAGGCATTCGCTCAATCAGCGACCAACACGAGCTTTGACGTCACCGGCGGCGGCTCCACGTTCCAACTTGGACCATCAGTCACGCCAGCCGCACAGGTCAGCATCGGAATCAACTCGGTGTCTTCCGGATCGTTGGGGAACAGCGTTATCGGCTTCCTCAACAGTCTCAAGAGCGGCGGGGCCAACGAAGTAAAAGGCAAGAACTTTGTCGCCGCCCAGAACATCGTGACCGAAGCAATCAACCAGGTTGCGACGGCACGCGGGCGATTGGGAAGCCTCCAGAAGAACCAGATTGAGACGAACATCAACAGTCAGCAGATCGCGCTGGAAAACGTCAGTGCATCTGAGTCGATTATTCGCGACGCTGACATCGCGACCGAAGTTTCAGCATTGACGCGTGCTCAGATTCTCTTCCAGAGTACGCAGAATACACTCCAGATTTCCAACTCGTTGCCACAGGCGGTGTTGGGGCTTCTGGGATAGCGGCGCGGGCGCGAAGGATCGCCCCGGCCGACTAGAAAAGGGATCGACTGGGTCGAATTCCCGCCTTCAGGAATGGATTCCTACAAGCCTTGAGTACACCGCGGACCGTTGGTTTGCGGTGTACTTTTTTTGCCCCATTGAGTCTGACCGTCCAGTGCGTTGGTTGTCGCTGCCGATAATGTACATGGACCTTCTGCACGCGCTACGGTCTCGTCGCAGGTTTCGTATTTCGATGGGGAGATCAGTCAGATGAGCAGTATTAGTAGCGGAATCGGCCTTGCTTCCGGACTTCCAACAAGTGAAATCATTGAGTCGCTGCTGGCGAGTCAGGCCCGGCCCAGACAACTCCTCACCACTCAACTCGAAGAGATTCAGGCACAACGAACAGCTTTTCTTGAATTGAACGCGCGACTTCTGGGTCTGCAGAGCTCCGTTTCCGGCATCAACAATCCGACCTTCTTCAATCAGTTTCAAGCCAACAGCAGTGATGAAGATATTTTGACCGCCATCGCGTCGGCTGGCGCGTCGCCCGGTGTGGTGGACCTGACGGTGAAGTCGCTCGTCACGTCGCATCAGTTGATCAGCGGCGGCTATGCCGATCCGGACCGGACGCCCGTGGGCGCGGGTGAGTTGGTCATTGAAATCGGTGAAGGCAAGCTCTCCCGTCCGACCAAGTTGGGTGATTTGCATGGCGGCGCCGGCGTGCGCCGCGGTATCGTTGAGATCACCGATGGAGCCGGAAACTCGGCGGAAGTCGACCTGACCGCGACAGTCACCGTCAACGACGTGTTGAATGAGATCAATACCGAAGGCGAGATAGCGGTTGAGGCCCGCGTCGATGGGAATCGAATCATTCTCGAAGACCAGAGCGGGGGGACTGGTTCACTTCGTGTGGTCGACCTGAACGGCGGATTCGCTTCAGTCGATCTGGGGCTCGATGGCGTCGCGACTGGCGGCGTGCTCAACGGCAGTGACATTCACTATCTGGGCGACTCGACACAACTCAATCTGCTCAACGACGGCAACGGCGTGCGGCACAACGGCGGTGAAGAGTTCAGTGTTTCGTCTGCGAATGGGACAACATTCAACGTCTCGATGTCGGGCCTGATTCAAGAGACGACCCGCGTTGAAGTGCTCAACAGCGGTAACGGCGTACGACTCGGCGAGATCAGGATTACCAACCGGCTTGGGAAGACTGGAACCGTTGATCTGACAGGTGCTCAGACCGTTGGCGAGATCATTGATCGTGTCAACAATGCCACGGATGACGATGGGGCCAATCTCGGGGTGGAGTTGTCAAGCGGAATCGGTATCAGTGGCGTCGGAAGTCTCAGCATCACCGACACGAACGAAATCTCCGAGGATAACGAGCAAGAACTGATCATCGAGGACGTTTCGGGATTCGCCGCACGCGATCTGGGAATCGCCCAGAGCGGACTGTCGAGTACGTTTATCGGTAACGGCATCCATCGCGTCGAGAGCATTGGCGATGTCTTGCGGGCAATCAACTATGCCGAGGGCAATGATGGATCGGTCGTCGCGTCGCTGTCCGGCAATGGGATTGTCGTACGCGATACGGGAATCGGCGCTGACCCGCTTGTGATCACCGCGTTGGCTGACGATGCGGGCAACGTGTCGCAGACGGCGGCCGACCTGGGGATTGAGGGCGTATTCGACGAGCCTGGCGTGCCGGCGATTTCGCGCGACTTGCTGGCCGGGCTGAACACGGTTCTGCTGCGCTCACTCAACGGCGGAAACGGGCTCGAATTCGGCGACGTCAACGAAGTGTCTTTTGCCACGCGCGACGGCGCCGCGCCGGTGACCATCGACTTCACCGGTGTTCAGACGGTCGAGGAGATCATCTCGCGGATCAACAACGGCGTACCGGGTATCGAGGCGTCACTCAACGCGGCGGGTAACGGTATCGCGCTGGTTGATGTCTCAACGGATACGCCGACAACCACCTTGCAGATCAACGACGTCACCGGGACACTCGCAACGCAGTTGGGTATCGCGGGAGCGTTTGAAGAAACCGTCGACGGTGAGAATCTGCAATTGCAGTACATTTCCGAGCGAACCAAGCTTGAGGACCTGAACTTCGGTCGCGGGGTGCGTCCGGGAAGCATCGAGTTTCAAACAACGACCGGCGCGATTTTTGGTGTTGAAATTGATTCGAGCGACAAGACGCTTCAACACGTGATTGACGCCATCAATGACGCGGGTATCCCGAGAGGAATCACCGCTGCCATCAACGCGACCGGTGACGGAATCGCCATTACCGACACGAATGAAGGGGCGAACAAGCTGACCATCACCGATCGCAACGGCGGCACGACAGCCCAGGATCTGCGAATCGCCGGCGAATCCAAAACAGGTGTACCGACGATCGACGGGACATTCGAAATCCGCATCGACATTGAAGCCGACGACACGCTCAACGATATCGCGGCCAAGCTTTCGGACGCATCGCCCGATCTCAACGCCAGCGTCATCAACGATGGCGCTTCGGCGACGCCGTTTCGGTTGTCTCTCAATTCCGGCGTGACCGGAACGCAGGGAGAGTTGAACATCGATTCAGGCGATACTGGTCTGAAGCTTAATACGTTGGTTGCCGCGCAAGACGCTGTGATGCTGGTCGGTGGCGAGGGGGCGACCAACCCGCTCGTCGTGGCCAGCTCGTCAAACAGTGTTTCCGGTGTGCTGCCAGGGGTGGACATCGACTTGCACCGTGCGTCGGATGAGCCAGTTTCATTGGCGATCAGCCGCGACATCGAAAGCATCATCGAAGACGTCAACAGTTTTGTGACCAACTACAATGGGGTCATGGACCGCACGGACGAATTGACGTCGTTCGATCCGGAAACGGAGGAACGCGGAATTCTCCTCGGAGATTCGGCGATTTCGCAGATTCAGTCGCGACTGTCCCGGATTGTGATCGGTCGTTTTGAAGGTGCTCCTCCCGGGACGGACTCCCTCTCGTCCGTCGGCATCTCATTCGGTAATGGTGCTCGACTCAGTTTTGACGAGGAGAGGTTCCGCGAGAAGTATGCGGAGGATCCCGCCGCCGTCGAACAACTGTTCACGGCCGCCGATGTCGGTGTCGGTGCAGTCATAGATAATGCGCTGGAAGAATTGTCGGCGGAGGGTGATGGATTGCTTTCTCGACGCAACAATACGCTCGG
>JAUIEW010000036.1 GCA_030429365.1 Phycisphaerae bacterium | reverse complement strand
CATATGGCGACTTGATGTATCACTACGCGCTGTTTGGGTTAGCCGACGCTTGTGTGGAAGCGGGTGATGTCGCGTGCGTCGTCGCAAAGCTCGAACAGGCGATCGAATCGATGAAGCGCCTGCCCGGAGAGCAGCAGTGGCGGATGGGGCGGATCGAACAGTTTTACGGCGAGAGCCTGCGCCGGCTTGGGCGGTTGGATGACGCGAAAGATCGCCTTCTTCGAAGTTACGAAATACTTAGTGAATCGCGTGGTGACGATGACGGCGTAGCACAACTGGCCATCGGTTCGCTGGTCAGGCTGTTTGAAGAGATGAACGACGAGCAGCAAGCCAGCGAATACCGAAAGAAGTTGACCGACGACAAAGCTCAGGATCAAGGGTAATCAGAGAATGCAACGTAGGGTGGGCCGTGCCCACCATGTTGTTGATTGACCTTTCGATCCCGTGCGACGTATACAATAGTAGCATGCGCACAACGCGCGTATTCGGAGGTCAGGTTTGTTTTGCGTCCAGTGCTATTACGATCTGAGCGGCCAGGAGACCCCGCGTTGCCCAGAGTGTGGCCGCGAATTCGATTTTGACGATCCCGCGAGTTACCTGAGCGAATCGGGAAGCAGGCTGACGAACTTCAGAATCTGGGTTCACCAGCATCCGCGCGAAGCGCTGGCCACAGCGTTCTACGCGTTCTTCGTGTATAGCTTTTTCGCATATCTATTGTTGCCGGACTTCACCCCTTCCTCGATGAGTGGTCGATCGACGTGCGGTTCGTTTACCACTTGGCGATTGGCAAACACAAGAACCGTGATGCATTGCTGGTTGACGTTTCATGCCGAGCATCCACCCGATGCGATATTCACGCATGCTGACGCCAAGCTTATGGTGCCTCCGGGATTCAGCCCGGTTACCGAATCCTTGACGATCAAGACTGCAGCTATCCTCTCATACTCGGCGAACCACGCATGGGTGTTTGCGGTTCCGGTGCTTTGTCTTCTTGTTCCGGGATTGTGGCTCGTCGATAAGTCGCAAAAGCGACAAGTGCGGACGTTTATTGTCGCAATCGTATTGTTTCTTATTCTCTGCCATTTCTGGGGAGGGATCAGAGATTCTCTGTTTCGAAAATCGTTGGCGTATGTCGATGATATCACTTTTGTCACCGGGGTTGACCTGTCTCGATCCAACCCGAACCTGCGCACGACGATCGCGCTTTTTGATGGACATCGTTCGACACAGCTAGGTCGAATCTGCGTTGCGTTTGCCGACGGTCACGTTGAGGCCATGCCCGAGAAGAAAGCGAGGCCATTGTTTGAGGCACAGGGCATTCCCTTCCCTGAGTGGGAAGATTGATTCAACGGCGGTGGGCACGGCCCACCCTACCTGTTGGCGGTGGTTGCGGTGAGATTCTATGCAATTGAACGCCGCATAGTTTCTGGCATTGGTGAATCACGCGTTTCGAATCGGTTTTCATCTTGGCTGGTTGAGGCGGCTGACGATAGAATGTTGGCGTGAGCGGTTTTTTGTGATTGGTCTACGAAGCAGGAACAGGTCATGGGTTTGATGGTTCGGAATCGAGATGTCGGTGGGCGGGTGCGCGCGTTTACGTTGGTCGAATTGTTGGTGGTTGTTTCGATCATCGCGCTTTTGATTGCGATTTTGGTTCCTTCATTGACCAAGGCACGCGAGCAGGCGCGAACGGTCAAGTGCATGGCCAACCAGCACGCACAAGGGCTTGCGATTTTAACCTATGCGTCAGAGTACCAGGGCACGCTGCCCGGACCGATTCATCCCGCGATCAAACGCCAAGTCCACAGCAGTTCCAACCCGCTTGATCGGCAGAAGTCGCTGACGTGGCTGCTGCGTCCTTACTATGGCAAAAGCCTCGGCGATGCCGACCGCGAAGACAAACGCGCCGACGAAATCAGTTCATGTCCGACGGCCGACCGCATCGTACCCGATCAGGATTTCTTCGATTACCAAAGTAGCGGTTGGGAAGAGCGCCCGTACAGTTACGTGGCCAACACCTGGGGCATCACCGATTCTGGCACTACCGTTTCCAAGGCGATCGCGAGCGATACCGACCCGCCGCACTATTTTGGGGCGTGGTTCTACACGAACAGTACGCCGGATATTCCCGGTGTTGCGTGGTGGCCGAAAAAGATTGACCGGATCAAACGCCCAGGTGAAGAGTGGGCGGTGGCGGATGCGTGGTATCGCCGAACGTCGACGGCAGGCAGTCGATCCGGCGGGACGGGGACCAAGCAGTGGATCGGGACGTTTGTTCCAGAAATCGAAAATTACCTGGCGATCATCCCCGATCGGCCTTATCACCGAATCAGTGCGAACAGGGTCAGTTCCCACGCCCGTACAGGTCAAAACGTCCTCCCGCAGATTACATTCAAAGGTTCAACCAGCATGGTGTACTTTGATGGACACGCTGGTCTCTTCTTCGGTCAATGGCGAAAAACCGGCGACGGTGGGACGGTCAATCCATTCTGGAAAGAGTTCGGCGGCAAGCACGACCGTGCGACGTTCCGGTGGAATCCGGGCGACTATGAGTAGTTGGCGCCGAGAGTTCCTCTCAAACCAATCACAACGTCTCTCCGCATTCCGGGCACACGCCGCTGACGTTGCCGGTTAGGTTGTATCCGCACGCGCAGAACAACCCGGCGGCCGTCAGTCGCTCGCGCTCTGCCCTTTCACGCTTGCGTTTTTGACCCTTCAAGAACACCACGACATTTCCTGTTGCCACAACCGGTGGAAAGAGTGTTGTGCACGCGATTGCACTTGGGGCAAGCGGATTGACGCCGAAGAGTTGCAGCACAAAAGGCGACAAGACCAGGAGCAGTAACCAAACCAACCCGAAACTTACGATCGCGCTAAACCAGTCACCGATTGAGATTGATATGGCCGCGTGACTGGCGTCCTTCGAGCGCGGCGACCGGAAGTGCTTGTACAATGCTCGCACCAGGTAGCAATCGATCCCCAAAGCTACTGCGGCGACAATGGCGATTAGTCCGTCATTGGTGTCAGGTTTGCCAGCCGCCAAGACGAGCGTGAAAAATATTATTGACAGGGCAAACCACAGAATGGGCAAGAGCAGCGCAAACGCGAGAAGTGAGACAAGGATCGCTGTTGTTTCCGAAAGCCTCGGTTGTTCCGTCTTGTCCATTTGAATCTGTCGCGGATTGGAGCATTGGCATTGTCTTTGCTCATTTTAACCCTGCGCGGTTGGAATCCCAAGGTTTCGCCAGAATACGGTGTTGCGGCTATACTTGCGGGCCAATGGTGCCGGATGGTCTGCGGGCTTGTCTCTTGTGTCGCAGGCGTCGGGTGTTTGATTTGGTCTGAGACACTTGGATGTGGGGGTATTTATGAAACTTCGATCTACGTTTCTGCTGCCGGTTTTGGTTTCGGTCGTCTCCTTGACTGTGATTGGGTTGTGCGGATGTCAGAATTTTTCGACGCCCGTGCAATCGCAAGCCGGGACGACCACCACGATCATCATGGTTCGCCATGCCGAACGCGATCCGGACGAATTTGATCCGCCGCTGACCGCAGAAGGCGAAGCCCGTGCAGAAGCGCTTGCCGACGCCCTCGATGAAAACGGCGTTACCGCGATCTTCACGTCCGCGTTTATTCGCAACCGCCAGTCCTGCGACGTGCTAGCCGACCGCCTTGGAATTGTCGTGGAAGAGTATTCGCAAGCCGAAGTGGCAGTGACCCAGGCCTGGGCAGACGGTTTCGTCAACAACGTGTTGCAAAACCATGCCGGTGGGACGGTGCTTTGGGTTGGTAATACCGGTCCGATCATTGAAGGCGTGCAGAGCGGTAACTTGCAGGAACTCTACATGCGTCTCGGCGGGACGGGACGATCGCCGACGCGCTATCAGGACATTTACACCGCTACCATTCCCGAAGAGGGCCCGGTGCGGTTTGTCAAAGCCGAGTATGGCGGCGAGAGTAGCTTGGATTAGAGACGGATTGGTTCATCATTCGTTGTGCCACTGCTCACAGAGCAGTGGCACATCCAGTTTGTGGATGGATTTGCATCCGATGTTTAAGAAAGTTTTGATTGCCAATCGCGGTGAGGTGGCGGTTCGGATCACGAACACGCTGCAGCAGATGGGGATCGTCGCCGTCGCGGTTCATTCCGAACCGGATCGGTGGGGGCTCCACGTGCGCCGCGCCGACGAAGCCTACGCCCTTGAAGGTGAGACTGCCGCTGATACGTATTTGCGGATCGACCGCATCATCGAGGTGGCGAAGTCGTGTGGAGCCGACGCGATTCACCCCGGTTACGGATTTCTTTCCGAGAACGCGGCGTTCGCCCAGGCGTGCATCGATGCGGGCATCGTCTTCATCGGTCCAACGCCCGACGTCATCCGCAAGATGGGCGACAAGATGATCGCCAAGACCACGCTGGCCGATGCGGGCGTGCCCGTGGTTCCCGGTTACTGGGACAATGGCAATGCCGACATCGCCACGCTGGAACGAGAAGCCGAGCGGATCGGTTATCCGGTTCTCATCAAAGCTGCGGCTGGCGGCGGCGGTAAAGGGATGCGCGTCGCGCGAACTTCCGATGAACTTCGATCGGGAGTGGATGTTGCTCGGCGCGAGTCGGTCAGTGCGTTTGGCGATGACCGCGTGTTTTTGGAAAAGTACGTCACGTCACCACGTCACGTTGAGTTTCAAATCTTTGGCGATTCGACGGGGCGTGCGGTGCACATGTTCGAGCGGGAATGTTCGATCCAGCGGCGCCATCAGAAGATCATCGAAGAATCGCCGTCGCCCGCGCTGTCGCCCGAGTTGCGTCAAAAGATGGCTGACGCGGCAGTCCGAACGGCTGAGGCGATCGGCTACACCGGTGCGGGAACGGTGGAGTTCATTCTCGACGAATCGGGCTCGTTTTATTTCCTCGAAGTCAACACGCGTTTGCAGGTCGAACATCCCATCACCGAAATGCGCTTGCAGCTGGATCTTGTGCGCTTGCAGGTCGAGGTGGCTGCGGGCATGCCGCTGACGTTTGAACAAGGTGATTTGAAACCCGGTGGCCATGCGATCGAATGCCGGATTTACGCCGAAGATCCCGCCCGCGGTTTCTTGCCGTCGGTCGGAGAGATCAGGCAGTTCGATGCGCCGGCTGGCGCGTACGTGCGGTTGGATTCAGGCGTTTTTGCGGGCGATCACGTGACCGTTTACTACGATCCGATGTTGGCGAAGTTGGCGGTGTGGGGTCAGACGCGCGATGAGGCGTTGTCGCGGATGGCCTGGGCGCTGCGGCGTTTCGTGGTGACGGGCGTGACGACGAACATCGCGTTTCTGGCGAGCGTCATACGCCATCCATTGTTTCAAAAGGGCGATTACGACACGCACTTTTTGGATGCGTTCGACCTTGAGGATGACGAGCAGATTCCCGACGAAGTGTTGGTCGCCGCAGCGATGTTGGCTGGTCGCGCGAAAGCGACGGGTCACGGTGAGAAAGCGGTGGCGACAAGCGCATCGCCATGGCGACATGCCGGACGATGGCGCGGCGTGTAGATTGACACGTTCGCGATTGGAAAGAAAAACGAAAGCAGCGAACACGATGGCCCACAAGACGATGCTCAAACATGCGAGTCGCCCGGAACCGATTTGCGTTTCGACCGAAACGATCGGCGACCGTTCGTCGCGCGAGTATCGCGTGACCGTCGACGACCGGACGCTCGAAGCTGAAATCGAAATCGCGCCCGATGGTTCGGGGCGGATGCGGTTGGCTGGCAAAGTCGTGCGGTTTTTCGGCAGTCGGCGCGGCGATGACATTCAGGTCTGGTATGGCGGGCGCGTGTACGATTTCAAAATCGCCGATACGCGGCAGGGAGCCGGCGCGGTGAAGCGGTCGGCGATGCTGCCGGAACTGACAGCGCCGATGCCCGGAACGATCTTGCGGATTCTGGTAGCCGACGGCGATGAACTGGCGGCGCATCAACCGCTGATCATCATGGAATCGATGAAGATGGAGATGACGATTTCCGCGCCAGCGGCTGGCCGAGTGAAGGAAATTACCTGCGCTGAAGGGGAACTCGTCGAGATGGGGGCGCTGCTGGTTCGTTTGCAAGCCAGTGAAGACGACGACGCCGACGATGAGGACGCGAGCGAAAACGAGGCGCAGAATGCATGACCTGCTTCCCCAAAAAGTGCGGATCGTCGAAGTGGGCCCGCGCGATGGTTTGCAAAACGAAGCGCAGGTCATCGCGGCAGAGCATAAAGTTGCGTTCATTCAGAAACTCATTGATGCCGGGCATCAGGACATCGAGGTTACATCGTTCGTTCATCCAAAAGCTGTTCCGCAGTTGGCCGATGCCTCTGATGTGATCGCAGACCTGCCGGGTTTCAGCGGCGGGCGCTTTAGCGCGCTGGTTCCCAATGAGCGCGGGCTTGATCGGGCGATCGACAGCGGCATCAAACGCATCGCCGTCTTCACTGCCGCTTCCGAAACATTCTGCCAGAAGAACATCGGGATGAGTCGGGCCGATTCGCTTTCGGTCTTCGAGAAGATTTGCGCGCGGGCGAAGGATGCGGGGCTGTCCGTTCGCGGATACGTGTCGACTTGTTTCGTTTGTCCGTACGAAGGCGAGATCGGTGAAGCCGTTGTTGCGGAGACGACGCAAGCGCTGTTGCAGATGGGCGTTGATGAAGTTTCGGTGAGTGACACGATTGGTGCCGCATGCCCGAACGATGTGGATCGCGTGTTGTCGAGCGTGTTGGAATCAGCGCCAGTGGATGCGGTCGCGCTCCATTTTCATGACACTTTTGGCACGGCGCTGGCGAATGTGTGCGAAGGCTTGCGACTGGGCGTCGCGACCTTTGACGCATCGTCCGGCGGGCTTGGCGGCTGCCCTTTTGCACCGGGGGCGACGGGGAATCTGGCCACCGAGGATCTGGTTTATCTGCTCGATCGGATGGGGATCGCGTCGGGGCTGGATTTGCAGCGGCAGGCCGAGGCTTCGCGATTTATCGCCGGTGTGCTGGGTCGGCCGCTGCCGAGTCGGCAACTTCAGCGTCTGAATGCGGCGTGTGATCGCTGATTCTCCCGCGACGTGGCGATTCGCCCCAACTCTGATAAAGTCTCATAGCACGAAGTGAAGGTGCCCCGCCCTTTCAGGGTGGGGGACAGATTTGAGTGCTCGCGGTGTTTGAGAGTTACCACTGTCTCTGGGATCTATCAGTCCCCCAGCCTGGAAGGCAGGGGCACCCGTGCACGCACGATCAACTGGTTTTTAATTGGACCGCGTCATGAGCAACACTTGCAGCAACATCGAACAGGCGTTTGAAGACTTGCGCGCCGGCAAGATGATCATCCTTGTCGACGACGAAGATCGCGAGAACGAAGGCGATCTGGTGATGGCGGCAGAGATGGTCACGCCCGAAGCCGTCAACTTTATGTTGAAAGAAGCGCGCGGCGTGCTTTGCATTCCCATGACTCGGGAACGATGTGAAGCGTTGAATCTGCACAAGCAGACGTCGGAAAATACGGCGCGGTTCGGGACGGCATTTACCGTGACGGTCGATGCCCATTCGCGCTTCGGGGTGACGACCGGCGTGTCAGCCACCGATCGCTGCAAGACGATTGAAGTGGCGTGCGCAGAAGACACCAAACCGAGCGACCTTGCTCGACCCGGGCACGTCAATCCGTTGATGGCCTCCGATGGCGGCGTGCTCGTGCGTGCGGGGCAGACCGAAGGTGCGGTCGATTTGTGCAAGCTGGCTGGCCTGAAACCGATCGGCGTGCTGATCGAGATCATGAACGACGACGGAACGATGGCCCGGCGCCCGGCGTTGGAAGTTTTTGCGAAAAAGCACGGGCTCAACATCTTCTCCGTCGCCCAGATTGTCGAGTATCGCCAGCAGCGCGAACAGTTCGTGCAGCGCGGTGAAGTCATCAAACTACCAACGCGGCACGGCGAATTCACGTTGATCGAATACTGTTCACCGGTCGATCGCGAGCCGCACTTGGCGCTTTGTTGCGGCGGGATTGGTCCGGTCGGTCCCGACGGTGTTTCGGTTCCTCAGCAAGACCCCGTGCTCGTGCGCGTCGAGTCGGAGTGCATGACCGGGCACGTGTTCGGCAGTCAGCGGTGCGATTGCGGCAGCCAGCTGGATCGGGCGATGGCGCTGATTCAAAAAGAAGGCAAAGGCGTGCTGATTTATCTGCGGCAGGAAGGCCGTAGCATCGGTCTGCACAATAAATTGCGGGCATACAGCCTTCAGGATGGCGGGTTGGATACGGTGGAAGCCAACGAGAAGTTGGGGCTACCAGCCGACCGGCGCGACTATGGCGTGGGTGCGCAGATTTGCCGCGATCTTGGGCTGCAGCGCTTACGCATTTTGACCAACAATCCGAAGAAGGTGAACCGGTTGGCTGTGTACGGGATTGAGATTGTGGAGCAGCTGCCGATTGAGATTCCACCCAACGATTACAACCGCAACTACCTGTCGACGAAAAAGCAGAAGATGGGTCACACGCTTGATCAGGTCTAACAGGAAATTGCGAGGGATTGGTTTGTGAACGCGGATTTCTTGACAGACCTGTAATAATCAAATATCCAATTCGCTCAACAGGGGGCCGACGCTCACACGAATCGCGGTGTACGTCGGGCATTGAGATCAAGTACCAAATTGATAGAGGGAATTTTATGTTTCAGAAACGTCGCACTCGCATTTGCGCTTTTCTTGTTTTGACCATGACCATTTTCGGCTTGCCCAGAATTCTGCTCGCCCATCCAGGGCATAACGCACTGACCGGCTTGGTGGCAGATGCGCTTCTGGTGTCAGCCGGTGGTTGCGACGATTCGACGGGCAACCAAAACGTGGACACCGAATAGCCGGTCGGGCTTGCCCTATCTTTTCACTGGTTCAATCCCAAACTTTTGACAGCGCAATTGGCGCGGAGGCTCACGGTGCATCGAAACATTTTTGTATGGAAGAAGTTGTTCGTGGCGGTTGGCTTGGTCGTTGGCGGCGCTCAGGTACACGCATCGGAGATCGATTTTGAGGTTGGTCTGAGCGATGCGGATCAACCGGTTTTGACGTTGATTCGACCTTCGGAAGTGGACGAGCCTTATGCCCTTGCGCGGTTGGCGGAGGGTGAGTTCGAAGGTTATTACATGAACATCGAGCCGGGATGGGACGGGTTGGCCGTCGCCCGCCCGGAGTCGAATGTCAACGCCCTCGATGAAGCCGTTGAGGTTGCGCTCGAACGGATCAGCTTCGACGCGTCGTTCAAGCTTTATGACATCGACGGCAACGAAATCCTCACGTCAGACGGCGACACCCGTGTTTTCGTGGGCGAGCCGGAAACCGAAGAATTCATCTGGCATGAGCATCTGCTTTTCGGTGTCGATCCCGGCGCCGACCCGTCGCAAACCTATTCGGCGACATTTCGTTTCGTCGATTCCAATGGTGTGTATGGGGATTCCGAACCGTTCACGCTGATCTTTCAGCCGCTCGCGCCGCAGTCGTGTGGCGGTGGTGGCTGTGGGGCGATCGGCATGGTCGGTATGGCCCTGACGTTCGCCGGATTGATTCGGTTTCGCCGATAGACCGGGTTCTGACCGTCACGCCACTTGAATGCGAAGCGTCCCATATTCGCAGCTTACAACCAGAGACCTACCAAGCGAATCGCGTCCCGTAAGGCAGCCCTTACCGGACGCGATTCTTGTTTCATAACGTTTCCTCGGAAACCCAAGCTGCCCTGTTTCGTCGTCGATGCATTATTTGACGTACACGCGATTCAACCTGTTGCGATACGGGTTCGCGCACACATCGGCGCATGGAGCATGGTCTCAAGTGATTCGCATCAGTAGACGGATGACGTTTGCAGCGATCGGGATGTTGATTGTTGCCGCAGCTTGCGCGGTGACCAGTGCGAAGCGCGACCACTCGTTCGTGATGGATCTCTATGAACAGTGGATGCCGGTGTTCTTGTACACGATAGCCGGCATGCTGGCTGTGATTGCGGGCGGTGTGTTTGCGACCGGACGACTTTGGTTGAAAGAGTCGGCCCATTTGAAAGAAGCGGTTCGCGAGTCCAAGTCCCAAGACAAGCAGATCGAACCCGCGCAGTTTCGCGTCAAAGAGATCCGTCTTTGCGCAGACGTCATCGCCAGCACGTTGGCCACCATGCGCCACGAACACAAGCAGATGAGCGACGTGGCTTCGCGCGATCCGTTGACCGGACTGCCCAACCGTCGCGCCTTCATGCAGACGTTGACGCGCGAAGCCGCGGTCGCGGCACGAACGGGTTGGCCGCTGTCGCTGATGATGATTGACCTCGATCATTTCAAGAAACTCAACGACACCTACGGGCACCAAGCCGGCGATTTTGTGTTGAAGCGGGCGTCGCGCAGGATGGCCAGCCAACTTCGGCGAACCGACGAAGTCGCACGGTATGGCGGTGAGGAGTTTGTGGTCATCCTTCCCAACACCCGCATCGAGCAGGCCCGCGAGGTGGCGGAGCAACTGTGCAACGCCCTTCGCTGCGATCCGCTGAATTTCGAAGGACAATCCATCAGCGTGACAGCGAGCATCGGTGTGTCGGAGGTGCAAACCAACCGTGTCAGTGACGCCACGGAACTGATTCGCATCGCCGATGAGGCACTCTACTTGGCAAAATCTCAAGGGCGCGATCGCGTCGTGTTGGCCGAACCGGGGCAGGAGGCCGCCGGCGAACTTTCGAACATGACCAAGATCATGTCCACGCTTCAAGTGGAAACAAAGCCGGCGAAACTCGATGCCATTGATCGTGACGCCATGGCTCTGATGGGCTCGACGTTCTCGATCCTGCAACTCATTCCGGACCGGCATCGCGTCGCCCAGGACATTGTCGAGCAGGTGATGGCCGTCCTCGGTGGCGAGCGGGCATCGCTGCACGTGTTGGATCATGAGAACCATGGCTTGAAGTGCTTGGCCGATGTGCGGCTCGGTGAAGAGGATTTGGTTATGCATGCAGCGTCGTTGGAACGCTGGGTTGAAGATCAACGGCAATCATTCGGATCGAGCAATTCGTCGGTCATGGATGTGACCATGGAGCCGATTGGCCCGGAAGGTATTTCGCGTCCGGTCGTACGAATTCCTTTGCAGGCTTCCGGAGAATTTCTGGGCGTCGTGGAAGCGGTGCCAGAAGGTGGTGAGCCGACGTTGTCACAGCGGCAGCAGTCGGTTCTGGTGGCGTTGAGTGCGATTGGCTGCACGGCTCTTCGCAATTGTGATCGCCATCAGGCAACCCAAATTCGATGGGTGCGATTGATCGAAGCCTTGAGCGAGACGATCCATTCCATTCATCCCTACATGCGCGACCACGCCGAGCGCGTCAGCGTCTTGGCGGTGAAGATCGCGAGGGAATTGGGGCAGACCAATGACGACGAGCTACAGCAGATTCAGTTGGCTGGCTTGCTGCACGACATTGGCAAGATTGGGCTGCCCCGGTCGCTCTTTGAGAAGCGCGGGCGTCTGCGGGCAGGTGAGCGCCGCAAGATCGAGGAGCACTGTGCGATCGGCGAAGGCATGCTGCGACGGGTGCCCGGCATGGAATACCTGGCAAAGATCGTGCGACATCACCACGAACACTTCGACGGCGGCGGCTACCCGGATGGGTTGGCTGGCGACGAAATCCCGCTCGAATCACGGATCATCGCGGTAGCCGACGCATGCGACGCGATGCGCTCCAAACGTGCGTATCGCGAAGGGCTCAGCGAGGAAGAACTCCGCAGCCGGTTGAGGCAGGCATCGGGCACACAATTCGATCCGGCTGTCGTTTCCGCTTACCTGACGATGGCGACCGATGACAAGATCGGCGCGCTCGCTCCGAAGCAACTTGCGTCCGCATAACCGGGTGCCACTGAATTTGAGTCGGATTGGCCACCGGTTCAGCCGACCTGTGCGCAATCCTTTGACACCCCCACACGAATCAGCTATGTATGGTCCGTGCAGCAAAGATATTTGATCATCTCTGGGTGGAGGGATGAGCGATGAACGCACTTGCGGTCATCCCCGCTCGCTTTGCCTCCACACGATTTCCCGGGAAACCTCTCGCCAATCAGACCGGAAAGTACCTGATTCAGCACGTTTATGAGCGTGCGTCGCAGTGTTCGCGCGTGGATCGGGTGGTGGTTGCGACCGACGACGAGCGGATTCGAGATGCGGTTAAATCGTTCGGCGGTGAGGTGGTGATGACGCGGGCTGACCATCCGACCGGGACGGACCGGGTGGCGGAGGTGTCGGCGAAGATCGAATCCGATCTGGTGGTCAATGTGCAAGGCGACGAGCCCGAGATCGACCCTGCCCACATCGACATGCTCGTTGAGGGTTTGCAGTCCGATGGTGAATCGACGATCGCGACGCTGGCGTGTCCGTTTGCTGTGCTGGATGGTGCGGACCCGCGCGATCCCAATACCGTCAAGGTTGTGATCGATGGGTTTGGGCGGGCAATCTATTTCAGCCGCGCGATGATCCCTTATCCGCGCGGGTATGAAACCAAGGGGACCGCCCACCAACCAGCCCCATACCTGCTTCACCTCGGTGTCTATGCCTATCGCTCGGGGTTTTTGAAGGAAGTTCAAACACTGCCGCCAACGCCGTTGGAGCGGACCGAGATGCTGGAGCAGCTTCGCTGGATCGAACACGGTTATCGCATCGCGGTGCGTTTGGTGGACCGAGCCGCGATTGGCATCGATACACCTGAAGACTACCAGGCGTTTGTTGAACGCATCGCGTCGGTTGATGAGGCGAAGCAGTGACCCTCAAGAATGATCGACGCGGGATCGGTCATTATTCAGTTTGTTGTGAGCGTGCAAAGTACCTGTTGTGTTGGTGGACCCCATGAATGCGGAAGACATGTTTGCATCTGTCGGTGAATCGACCGAGGACACCGAATTCTTCACATCGCTGCCGCCCGGATACAAACCGGGGCAGACCAAATTCGTCATCGTCGTCGGGACGGTGATGAGCGGTCTGGGCAAGGGCATCTTCTCCAGCTCGCTCGCGCGCATTTTGCAGGACAAGGGTCTGTCCGTCGCGCCGATCAAGCTCGAAGGATACCTCAATCGCGACAGCGGCACGCTCAATCCCTATCGCCATGGCGAAGTGTTCGTCCTCGACGACGGGATGGAATGCGATATGGACCTGGGGACGTACGAGCGGATGCTCAACCAGGATCTGACGCGTTTGAACTTCTCGACATCGGGGCAGATTTTTTCGCGCGTGCTCGAAAAAGAACGCAAGGGTGAATACCTGGGCCGTGACGTGCAGATGATCCCGCACGTGACCGGCGAGGTGAAGTATCACCTGCGGCAGTTGGCTGTCGAAACCGGCACGGACGTCGTGTTCGTCGAAATCGGCGGGACGGCTGGCGACGTTGAGAATGCGTATTATCTGGAGGCCGTGCGTGAACTGGCGTTTGAAGAGGGGCCCAACAGTTGCTGCTTTGTTGCGCTGACGTACGTGGTGGAACCGCCGTCGCTTGGTGAACAGAAGTCGAAACCGGCGCAGCTTAATATCAAGCAGTTGATGGCCGTCGGTATCATGCCGCACATCATCGCGTGTCGCGCATCGAAACCAGTGACGCGCAAGGTGCTCGAAAAGCTGGCGATGTACAGCAACGTGCCGATCGACCGCGTGTTCAGCATGCACGACGTCGAGACCGTTTACATGATTCCGGAAGCGCTTCGCGAAGATGGCATCGACGAAACCGTGCTCGAAACGCTTGACCTGAAAGCCAAGACCGATCCGAAAGTTGAAGAACAGTCGCGGGCAAACTGGTCCGAGTATCTCTCAAAATATCGAGCGGCTTCGATGCCGGTAACAATCGGCATCACCGGCAAATACACGTCACTTCGCGACAGCTACGCGAGCATCATCCAGGCGCTGGAACACGCCGGGACGCACCATGGCATCAAGGTGAACATCGTCTGGATCGACAGCACCGAGTTGACCGATCAAAACGTGGCGCAGCGTCTGAACGGCGTTGATGGCGTGATTATTCCTGGCGGGTTTGGCGTTCGCGGTGTTGATGGCAAGATTGCGTGTGTCAAATACGCCCGCGAACATGGTCTGCCGTACCTCGGGTTGTGCTACGGTTTTCAGATTGCGGTGATTGAATTCGCCCGCAACGTCTGCGGGTTGAAAGACGCGGGGAGCACGGAGATCGATGCGAACGCGCCGCATCCGGTCATCGACATTCTTCCGGAGCAGCGAGCGTTGGCGTCGATGGGCGGGAACATGCGCCTGGGCGGTCAGGATATCGACGTCGCGAAAGGCTCGATGGTGTCGCAGATGTATGGAGATGCGGAATCAGTTCGCTTACGGTTCCGTCATCGCTATGAGGTCGCGCCGGATTACATCGAGCAACTGGAAGCCGCGGGCTTGGCCTTCTGCGGACGCTCGCCCGACCAGCGCATCATGCAGATTCTTGAACTTTCAGCTGCGGATCATCCGTACTTTGTCGCGACGCAAGCCCACGCCGAGCTCACCAGCCGCCCGCTGCGACCGGACCCGATGTTTCTTGGGCTCGTTGAAGCGGCTAGGGATTATTCGGGCGGTGGTAAGGCCAATCAAAGCAAAGGTGCGAAAGTAACAGCCGACTGAGCGTAGGGTGGGCCATGCCCACCATGTCGTTGCGATTCAAACGGCGGTGGGCACGGCCCACCCTACGGTCGCGAGCCCGCACCGAGTCGTCATTCCCGGGAAAGTCTTCTAACCCGCCAGCAATACCATCAGCGCCTTCTGCGCGTGCAGGCGATTTTCAGCTTGGTCGAAGATCACGCAATTCGGCGTGCGCGACGTCTCGAAGTCAATCTCTTCGCCGTAGTGAGCGGGCAGGCAGTGCATGATGATCGCGCCCGGGTTGGTCGCGGCCATGAGTTTGGCATTGACCTGGTACGCGGCGAATCGTTCGCGACGTTCTGCGGCTTCATCTTCCTGGCCCATGCTGGCCCACGCATCGGTGTACACCACGTCGGCGTTGGCGACGCCCGACAGGTCGGTAACGGCTTCGATTGTGCAGTTGTGTTCTTTACCCATCGCCGCCGCTTCCGCGCAGATTTTTGCATCGGGTTCGTAGTTCGGCGGGGTGACAGCCGTCATGTGCATGCCGACTTGAGCGCAGCCGAACATCAGCGAATGGGTCATGTTGTTTCCGTCGCCGACATATGCAAGCTTCAAGCCTTCGAGGCGGCCTTTCTTTTCACCGATGGTTTGCAGGTCGGCGAGAACCTGGCACGGATGTTCTTCGTCGGAAAGACCGTTGATCACCGGAACGGTCGCGTGGGTCGCGAGGTCGACGACGATGTCATGGCCAAACGTGCGGGCCATGATGATGTCGCAGTAACGCGAGAGCACTTTCGCGATGTCTTCGGTCGGTTCGCGTTTCCCGATGGAGATGTCGGTCGGTGCGAGGTAGATCGCGTGCCCGCCGAGTTGGGTCATGCCCGATTCAAACGAGACGCGGGTGCGCAGCGACGGCTTTTGAAAAATCATCGCCAACGTCTTGCCCGCAAGCAGCGGATGGGGTTGGCCCCGGAAGCGTTCGAGCTTCAACGTGTCGGCGGTGCGGAGGATTTCGAGAATTTCCTCGCGCGAGAAATCCTTGAGTGATACGAGACTGCGTCCTTTCAAGCTGACGGCCATTGGATGAACTCCGTATATGCGTGCGCATTTCGTGCGCGGCAGTTTTGTGCGTAGGGTGGGCCGTGCCCACCGCCGTTTGAATCACAACGATATGGTGGGCACGGCCCACCCTACGTCGCGATCCTCACATTTATTGCAATACGTTGATAATGCGCTCCAGCGCCCAGTCAAGATCGGCTTCGCTGATATTCAGCGGCGGAGCGATGCGCATCACGTTTTCGACGGTGTCTTTGCAGAGCATGCCTTCAGCCATCAACTTCTTGCACCACGGTTTCGCCGCGCCGGCTTCTTCGGTCATTTCGATGCCGATGAGCAAGCCCTTACCGCGCACTTCCTTGATCTTGGAGCAGTTTGCCGCACGGAGTTTCTCGCGGAACGCCTGTCCCTTGGTGTCGGACTGACCGGCAAGGTCATCTTCGACGAGGGTCTTGATCGCTTTGCGGGCGACGGCACAAGCCAGCGGGTTTCCGCCAAACGTGCTGCCATGATCGCCGGGGTTGAACACGCCGAGAATTTCCTTCGAAGCGACGATTCCCGAGACCGGCATGACACCGCCGCCAAGGGCTTTGCCCATGATGATGATGTCGGGCTTGACGTCTTCATGGTCGACGGCGAAGCGTCGTCCCGTACGTCCGAGACCGGTCTGCACTTCGTCGTCGATCATCAGGATGTTGTTCTTCGTGCAGATCTCGCGAACCTGCTTGAGGAATCCATCCGGCGGAACGACGACGCCACCTTCACCCTGAATCGGTTCGAAAAGGAAGCCAACCGTGTTGGGTGTGATGGCGGCTTGCAACGCATCGATCGAACCGTATTCGACCAGCGGGAAGCCGGGCGTGAATGGACCGAAGCCATCCTTGGTTTGCGGATCATCGCTGAAGCTGATGACGGTGGTGGTGCGGCCATGGAAGTTTCCGGTGCAGCAGATGATCTGCGCCTTGTCGTGTTCGACGCCTTTGACTTTGTAACCCCACTTGCGTGTGGTTTTGATGGCGGTTTCGACGGCTTCCGCGCCGGTGTTCATCGGAAGGACCATGTCCATGCCAGTGAACTTGGTGATCTCTTCGCAGAACGGTCCGAACTGATCGTTTTGAAACGCGCGGGATGTCAGCGTGAGCTTGCGCGCCTGGTCGATGAATGCTTCGAGGATGCCTTCATGCGAGTGGCCGAAGTTGAGCGCGGAATAGGCGCTGAGGCAATCGAGGTACTTGTTGCCTTCGACGTCCCAAACCCACGACCCTTCACCGCGCGAAATCACGACGGGCAGCGGTTCATAATTGTGGGCGCTGTACTGCGACACCATCGCCATGTGTTCGTTGCTACCAAGGTTGGATTGATTGGCGACTGCGCCTGATTCGTGTACTTGTGTCATGGTCGTATCCCTCAAGATCACTTCGATGGATCGGAGTTCGGGCGTCCGATCCTGGCTATTTCTATATCCTGTTGTCGGCTGGTTTGGATCACCGACTCCGATGGCTTTATTCGATCGGTTGCGTGTGACTGCGAAACGGATTTGCAACCGACTGTTTTTTGGATGGCAGTTTGCGCGAAACCGTTTTGACTAGGACAGTTGCGCACCGCGATTGACGTCGTCCTCCGCGTGGCCGGTGATGACCTCCCGGTTGGGGTGGGTTTCGGAAACCATGCTGCGATTATTAAGGTTTTCGGACGCGCAATGCAACCACTACTGCCGGCTGTTCTGGCGGCGAATCAGAATATGCAATCCGAGCAGCATAATCGCGATGCTGGAAGGCTCCGGAACGCCTGTTGCGCGGATCATCCAAGTGCCGCTGAAGGGTGTGCTGGCCATGTTGTAGAATAGCGGCGACGAGCCCAGATCGTCGAGGTTGATTTCGCCGTCGAAGAAAAGCCACGACCGCCCGAGGTTGGTGCTGTCATCCATATGTGCAGCAATTTGGCCCTGCTCAAGGTTCATCTTCACTGCGACAAAGAATCCGCCGGACACGGTCGCGTCGGGAATGTCGAAGGTTTGAAATTCGTTAAATGCAGGGGCGACGGTGATGGTGTCGGTCCGGGCGAGAAGGTCGGCATCGGTCGGATCGAGATCGTCTGTGGGGTCGTCGAACAACAGGATTGAGATGGGTTCACCGACGGGGACGCTCGTGGAAAGTGAGACGGAGATTTCGGTGATGGTCTCGGCGCCGGGTGTCGCGTCAAAGTAATTGCCCCACAGCAGTTGTGCGTCGAATTGGCTTGGACCGATGTTGTAAATTCCGCTGCCATCGTCGAGCACGTAGTTCGGATCCGCCGAAACGCTCGCTGTGGTTGAGAGAAAAATTGCACCAAGAACCAGCGCTTCCATCGTGCGCGCACCAAGACCATTTCGATTCATCGTGACACCTTATTGCGTTAAATAAAATCAGTGGATTCGAGAGATCAGATGCGCGGGATGATCGCACATCGGGAGGGGTTGTCAACCCGCGACATTGAGCGAGATTGCCGTGACGTCATCGGCGTGCCAGGTGCTGCGCGGTGTCTTGCGGAGGCGGTTCTTCAATTCGCCAAGAAGCGCCGCAACCGGGGTGTGGCTGCGTTCTTCGAACCAGCTTGTTAGGGCCTGCTCCGGCGAGTCGGTGCTGGCGGTGTCGGATTCGAGAAGTGCTTCCAATCCGTCGGTCGCAAAGAGCACTGTGTCGCCCGGTTCGAGTTGGACGCTTACCGTTTCGAACTGCGCGTCTTCAATCGCGCCCATGATCGGTCCATCCGATACCAGCGCGCTGACCGAACCGTCGGCTGCGATGCGAATCGGATAGGGAACACCCGCGCGGGCGAAACTAAGCGTTCGCGACTTGGCGTCGTAAACCGCGTGCAGACCGGCTGCGAATTCGCACTGCGACAGATCCATGCTCGTCAGTTGCGCTTGAACGCTTTGAAGCACATCGCCCGAATTCTTGTCGGTGTTTTTGGCCAACTCTTTTTGACCGATGCGAAGCGCCGTCAACAGACTCGACGTCAGGATGGCGGCTGGCACACCATGGTCTGATGCGTCGATCAAACCGATGCCGACTTTGCCATCGCCAAGGTCTTGCACATCAAACGCGTCACCACTGACGCCGTCGAGCGGTTGATAGAGCAGGTTGAGTCTCGCGCCGTCGACTTTGGGAAGCAGCGACATCGAGTCCTGCTGGATGCGGGCGGCTTCCTTGACGTTGTGTTCCAACGACTGGACGGTTCCAAGCAGGGCGTCGCGCTCACAGAGCAGTGCCGTCATCTTGTTTTGCAATTCGTTGATCAGCGCGAGGTATGCGATTGTGTTGGCGGGTGAATCGCTGGTACGAAATGGCGAGGGGGACGAAGTCGTCAGCGTCGGAACAGCTTGCCGGTTGAGAACCGGTAATGCCGTCATTGCAAATGGTTGGGGCTGCGACTGAACCACGATGCTTCTTTCCTCCGCCAGATTTCAAGTCTACCGAATTGTGGAACTGGGCGACTTGGGACAACTGTATGTCGGAGGATTGTCAATTGAACTTGAACAAAACTGACGCGCGGCACTCGCTCTAAATACTGTAGGTCGCTCGCGATGAAAGTTGATCGAGCGCTTACTTCGTCGTCATGGTGATGGCCATGTTCCACGCATCGCCTTCGGGCGGTGGATTGAGTTGCAGTTGTTCGATTTCATGGTGGTAGAGTTCGATGGCTGGGTCGTTTGCCCGACGCTCTTTACAGTATTGAAAATGGTGTTTTGACCCCTCCCAATCGCGCTTCTGAAATGCGGCGACGGCTTGGTTGAACGCGTTGGCATAGTTGAGCGTTTCGTCGTCGACGTCACCCTTGCGGCCGAGGAGTTCGTAGACCTGAACGGCTTCCGCTTTGCCTTTGACCTGAAGGGCTGCGAGGTGGCGATAGTGGTATCGGTCGCCGGCATGGTCGCGACAGACGCCGGACACCATGATCTGCGTGCCGAAGGCTTTGTTGGCGCTTTCGAGTCGAGCCGCGAGGTTGACGGTGTCGCCGATGCAGGTGTAGTCGGTCTGGTTTTCGCTTCCGAAGTATCCCACGTACACCGGGCCCGCGTGCACACCGACGCGCATGAACAGTCCGCGAAACTCATCGACGTATTCGGCGTCGGCCGTTTTTTTGAGTTCGTCGAGTTTCTCAGCCGTCGCGAGCGCCGATTCGCACCCAACGATGATGTGATCCTCGACGGGCCAAAGCGGCGAATTGAAGAACGCGAAGATGCCATCACCCATGAACTTGTTGAACGCGCGGTTCTCGACGAGGACTTCGCCCATCGCGCCGAGGTAGTGGTTAAGAATCGTTTTGGTCTGATTGGCGTCGAGGCGTTCGCTGATCGACGTGAACCCTTGCAGGTCGCTGAAGTAGCAGGTGACCTCTGCCGGCTGGGGCGACAGATCGAGCTTGTCCATGTGCTTGGTAATGGATGCCGCGATCGCCGGTGAGGTGTTGCGGGCCAGCGCACGGGAGAACGATCGCCGCTGTCGCTCTTCGGTTGATTGACGGTACAACGTGATCAGCGCCCAAGCCACAAAAGTCGTCGCTGCCGGCACGATCGTGGCGATGAAAAATCCATACTTCCACGTCAGGTAGCACGAGATGCCCAGCATCGGCGCGATGAGCAGCAGCAGCGACGCAAACGCAAACCACGGTCCCTTCGTTGCGGTCAACAGCGTGATGATCGCCCCCACGATGATGATCAACAACACCGGCATGTAAGACGGTGCGACGGTGGGGATGCGATTTTGCAGCAGCGTGTTGACGAGGTTGGCGTGGGCCATCACCCCGGGCATGCTCTCGAACACCGGCGAGTTGACCATGTCCGCCTGCGCGGAAGCCGTATGACCGACGAAGCAGAATTTGCCATCGAGCTTGTCGCGCAATTCGCTCAGCAATTCGTTTGCCCGCGCCTGCAATCTGGTGTTGTTGGCTCTGAGTTCTTTCGTGAACGGACCGGCGATGAGTCGCTCGTGAAGGTTGTTGATGCGGCTAAAGAGAGCGCGTTCGTCTTCGTCTTCCGGTTCCAGTCCGCCGATTTCCTGATGCATGCGTTCGATATTGGAGAGCGCCAGCTCCTCGGTGGCTTCGATTTCCTTGAGCAACCCATCGCGCTGGGCTTCGAGGTTCGCCCGCGATTCGGCGCTGGCAAGTTCGATGCCCGCCTCCCAAAGTGCCAGCTGTCGCACCCGGGCTTCGTGATCGAGCAGGCCGGACGGCGCGCCTTCGTACATGAGTTCGACGGCTTGGAAGCGCCGCGTGCGCAGGAGGGCATTGTTGTCGCGAATCGTTCGGCGACACGTGGCGATTTCCATCGCCCGTGAAACCGGAATGTGGGTAAAGCTCTTCTCCCATGTTGGTGCGGCGTGGTTGATCTGCCAGTTGATGAGCACCTCGCCGTTTTCGTTAAGCGGTAGTCGCCACACGTTGGACTGTTTGCGATCGGTGATGATCAGGCGGTTTTTTTCATCAGCCGCAATCGTCTTCAGGTCGAAATCGAGGATGTCTGCCGCGAGTGCGAAGGCGATTTGTTTGACGACTTTGCCTTCGAGTCGCGTCATCACCGGAACGTGGCGCAAAATGCCGTCGTCGTCTTTTTTGAAATTGACGAACCCGATGCGCTTGGCCGCTGCAGCGATCTCGGCAACCGGAACCGTCGGATCGATACCGTTGGGCAACAGGCGGTGATACGTCGGGTCGATGTCGAGGCAATGCTTGCGCACGTAGTACCGCGAAAGCGCGCGGGAATATTCGCGAAACACGTCGTGTCGATCGCGCGAGGCGATGTTGGGTGGATGGTTCGGAAGGATCGCTGCGTACGCCTCGGCCAGAGTCGCGTCGGCGTTCTCTGCCAACAGCTTCTGAACGAGATACTGCGCTGCGATGGGCTTCATGCGGCTTAGGTGAATTTCAACATCGCGCACGGGGATGTCGAGACGCTCGGCGATCTCGTGCTCGTCGAGGTCAAACTGCTGGCGCAACAGATGATCGATGCGGGCCTGTGCGAATCGCGTTTGGGAATCATCGTCGGCGGGCAGATTGAGCTTCGCTGCAAATTCTTCGCGGGTGATCGCGGGATTTTCATCGAGGAGCTTGCGAGCGTCATTGCGCAGTTGCTGCGGATCAAACGATGGCGGTGACGTTTCGAAAAAGAGTGCGACGTAGACGTTACCCGCATTTCGAATCGCGGTGGCCAACTCCCGATCGTCGTAGATGGCGTTGGCGATGGATGTTTCGCCGAGAACTTCGTCACCGGCTGCGTCGGCATCGTAGTCGGGCTCGAGTCGCGGGTCGGAGATGCGCCCGGGGGACGGCTCGGCGTAGACGATATCGAGCAGGATCGTTTCCGCGCCGCATTCATCGAGGATGCCGACGAGGTCGGCTTGCATGCGGCGCGGCCAGGGCCAACGGTGGATGCTTCGCAGGGCGTAGTCGTTGATGTCGATGAGGACGATGCGCGGGTCGGCATCGATCTGATTGAAATGACGGAAGCCCTGGTCGAGTTGATAGCGCGAGAGCGGTACAAACCAGCCAGCCAGGTATGCCAGCACCGCCAGTGTGGTGACGAAGGTGCCGACCGAAAACGCCCAGAGGCGCCGTTTGATCCATTCGCTCAGATTCATGCGGGCATCGTAAACGCCACAGCGTGTGTCCGCTACGGTTCATCCGGATCGATGGCGAATGCAGTTGTAGGGTGGGCCGTGCCCACCATGTCGTTGGGATTCGAACGGCGGTGGGCACGGCCCACCCTACGGTTGGCTTTCTCTTGCGATTTGTGCCAGCTTTTCTTTTGCCGCGCCGGAATCGATTGTCTTTGCCGCCAGCTCGACGCCGTCTTTCAGCGTTTCGGTGACGCCGTACACCGTCATCGCAGCCGCCGCGTTGAGCACCGCGTGATTGCGTTTCGGACCTTGCTCGCCAGCCAGGATCGCCCGAACGCATGCCGCACTTTCGGATGGCGACGCGACGATCAGGTCATCGAGCGATGACGCGGGCAGTCCGACATCGCCCGGGTTGATCGTGTGCGTTTTGATCGTGCCGTCGCGCAACTCGCAGATGTACGTCTTACCGGTGATGGTCAGGTCGCACAGTCCGTCTTCGCCATGCACGACCCACACGCGGGTCGCGCCGAGTTTTTTGAGAGCATTGGCCATCAGTTCGAGATGGTCGTATCGACTCACGCCGAGTATTTGAAATTCCGCGCCGGCTGGGTTGGCCAGCGGTCCCAGCAAGTTGAACATCGTCCGGGCGCCGATCGCCTTGCGAACGGGAACGGCATGCACCATCGCCGGGTGTAGATGCGGCGCGTGCATGAATGCCAGGTTGCAACGTTTGAGGCATCGCTCCAACGTGGGGATATCTGCTTCCAGGTTGATGCCGAGTTCGATGAGCACTTCACTGCTACCGCTGACCCGCGTGTTGGTGCGGTTACCGTGTTTTGCGACGACAGCCCCGCCGGCGGCTGCGATGATTGCTGCGGTTGTTGAAACGTTAAACGTGCTGATGCCATCACCGCCGGTACCGCAGGTGTCGATGCATGGCCGAATGGAGGTGACGCGTTTCGCCGCCTGCCGCATCGCCTCTGCCGCGCCGACGAGTTCGTCCACCGTTTCGCCCTTGGTCTTCAGCGCACAGATCAATGCCCCCGTCCATTGCGGTTCGAGCGCACCGGACATCATCGACGTGAAGGTCTCCCGCGTTTCGTCACGCGAAAGGTTCTCGCCATTTTGCACGCGGCGGATTTGTTTTCGAATGGTCGACTGCACGCTTATCTGGAATCCTTGGCGCTAATTCGTCCCATTGGTCAGGTGCCAACAGAGTCAGTACAGTGTAGCAGATTCAAGGGCGAAGTTTGATTTCGATTGGATATCGGACGGTCAAAACGTGGATGGTGCATCGTCAAACTACGCGGATGTCGATGATACGATCGTTGCCGTCTGCACCGCGCGGGGCGTGGCGCCGCGAGGCATCGTGCGCCTTTCCGGACCCGATGCGTTCGCGATCACGCAAGCGGTCTTTGAAGCAGCGTCGCCCGAGGCATTGTCGAGACCGCTTGGTTTTCGCCGCGTCGATGGCGATGTCGTTTTCGATCAACACCACCGGGCCCCCGCGCAGGCATATGTCTTTACCGAACCCCACAGTTACACCCGGCAGGATTCGGTCGAACTTCACACCGTGGGCGCCGCCCCCGTGTTGGAAATGCTCGTCGAACGCTGTATCCGAGCCGGCGCCCGCCCCGCGCATCCTGGCGAGTTTACTGCGCGGGCGTATCTTTCCGGTGCGTTAACCCTGTCAGCCGCCGAAGCCGTCGCGACAACGATCCATGCCCGTACCGATGCGCAGCTGCGATCCGCCCGCAAGGTGATGCGGGGCGACCTGCGCGACACGATCGTCGCGTGGCAGGATGCGTTGGCCGATCTGCTTTCGCTGGTGGTCGCCGACATCGATTTTGCGGAAGAACCGATCGATTTTATTTCGACCGATGAACTGGCGTCGAAAGTTGCGGACCTTCACGGGCGACTCGGCGCGTTGATTCGATCGTCCGAATCGCAATCGCGGATCGACGCGGTGCCCCATGTGCTGCTGTTGGGGCTGCCCAACGCGGGCAAAAGCACGCTGCTCAATGCGCTGACCGGAATCGATCGGGCGATCGCGTCGGCTGTCTCGGGCACGACCCGCGATATCTTAACCGCGCCGGCGACGCTCGATGGCATTGAAGCGATATTGTTGGACTCAGCCGGCGTTGATGACAGCCCGGACGTGGTGCTTGTCCATGCGCGGCAGCGGGCGCAGGAGGAAGCCGGTCGCGTCGACCTGGTTTGCATCACCGTGGATGTATCGCAACCGGTCGATGCCGAGGCGATCGCGCGGCTTAAGCAGTTGGCGGATGGACCGAAGATGTTGATCGGAACCAAGTTCGACCTTGTTGGCGAGGATCGAGACGGTCGCACGTCAGCCTTGCGGCAGGCGGTGGATCTACCGGTCTGCGTGGTGAGTGCGGCATCGGGCGAGGGGATCGACGATCTTCGCAGGATGATGGCCCGCGAATTGATCGCGCAGGCAACCGACGCGGAGCACAGCGCCATCTCGCTTTCGACCAATCAGCACGTCGCGCTCACGACAGCAAATGAAGCGCTGGTGCGCTGTCTGGAACTGACGACGACTTCCGACAACTTGCTGGACATCGCTGAGTTGGTCGCCCTCGAACTTCGCGAGGCGCTGGACTCGCTGGCGTTGACCACGGGACAGGTTTCGACGGACGATCTGCTGGGGCGCATTTTCTCGTCATTTTGTATTGGAAAGTGATGCTTTTGAAACTATCCAACTTCTCGAAGGTACAACCTCAAGATTCGAAATCGACGACAATGCCCAACTGTGGTTTCAATTGACACCAAAATTCGCGCCAGTTACAAACAGTCCGGCGTGTGTGCGACCAAGCGTGCATTCCGCCAGAGGGGGCAGGTCGGCGAAGGACAGGGTTGGTTATGATCATCACAACGATCGGCAGGAAGACAAACAACTCGCTCGAAGCATTCGGTCGGTTTTGGATGTTCTGCCTGCGGACCACCCGATGGATGTTCACGGGGATGTTTCAATACAGAAACTGGCGGTTGGTGATGCCGCAGTTTTACGAAGTCGGCAACCGCTCACTGCCGGTCATCGCGATCACCGGTACGTTCGTCGGGATGGTCTTGGCGGTTCAGGCGTACGATCAGTTGCATGCGGCTGGTTTTGCCGAACGCATGGGCGTGCTGTTGAACTTGACGCTCGTGCAGGAACTCGGACCGGTGTTGGCGGCGGTGATGTTGGCCGGTCGGGTTGGCGGGGCGCTGACGGCTGAACTCGGCACGATGAACGTGACGGAGCAGATCGACGCGCTGCGTGCGATGGGCTCCGATCCGATTCGCTACCTCGTGGTTCCGAGGTTTCTGGCGTGTTTGATTCTATGCCCAATGCTGACACTGTTCGCCGACGTGTGCGGATCGCTGGCGGGTTCGTGGATCGCGGTTGGCTTGAAAGACATTCCTTACGAACCCTATACGTATTACACGATGGACGCGGTGGCCAAGTGGGACATGGGCGTCGGGTTTATCAAGAGTCTGATCTTTGGGTGGATCATTGGGATGGTCGCCTGCTACAAGGGGTTTCATTGTCGGGCTGGAGCTGAAGGTGTGGGGCGGGCGTGTACCGAGGCTTTTGTCGCGATCTTCATCGCCATCCTCATCGTGGACTTCTTCATCGCGACGTTCAGCACCGGTCTGTACAAGATGCTCTACGGATTCAAGTCGTTGGTCTAAGCAGTGGAAATGATGCCCGAAAGCGACACGAGACAATCTGACCCAAGTGCTTCCCGCATCGGCGCTCCCGTTGTCGAGTTGCGCGGGGTGAGCAAGCGTTTCGGATCGCTCGAAGTGCTGCGGGACGTCAGCGTGAAGTTTCGTCGTGGTGAAACGACTGTGATCATCGGTGCGTCCGGCGCGGGCAAGAGCGTGATCCTCAAGCACATCGTGTCGCTGCTCAAGCCGGATTCGGGCGAAGTGCACTGCCGGGGCGAGCGCATCGACACGATGACCGAGCGCGAACTGGTCGCGGTGCGGACGCACTTCGGGTTTCTGTTTCAGATGGGGGCGTTGTTTGACTCGTTGACGGTGGCGCAAAACGTCGCGTTTCCGCTGGTCGAGCACACCCAACGCGCGGCGTCTGACATCGCCAAGACCGTCTCCGAGAAACTGCGGATGGTGGGCCTCGACGGATTGCAGGAGAAGAAACCCGCCCAGCTTTCCGGCGGTCAGCGCAAACGCGTCGGGCTCGCCCGGGCGATCGCACTCGATCCGGAGATCATTCTGTACGACGAACCCACGACCGGATTGGACCCAATCCGCTCGGACATCATCAATGAACTCATCTTGAAGTTGCAGCGTGAACTCAACGTCACCAGCATTGTCGTCACGCACGATATGGCCAGCGTTCGCAAGATCGGCGACCGGGTCGTGATGTTGCACGAAGGCAAGTTCATCTTTGACGGATCGCCCGAAGAGATGGAAACCAGCGACGTGAAGATCGTGCGGCAGTTTGTCGAGGGAAGGGCAGAGGACGAACAGCTTGCAGGTATTCGCATGAAAGGCAAACCATGAACGAATCAAAAAGGAACTTCGCTGTCGGTCTGTTCATGATTGGGGGCATCGCCGTTCTCGGATACCTGATGGTGCTCTTCGGCGAAGCCCCTGGCTGGCTTGGCGGCGCGGAGTATGAACTTCGCATCGAAGTGAAAGAAATTTCCGGCATCGACGATGGCACGCCTGTCTACCTCAACGGCATCAAAGTCGGACGCGTGACCACGCTGAATTTCATTGAGATGACCCGCCCGGAAATGGGCGTCGTCCTTGTGGGCAAAATCAAGAATGAATTCAGTATCCCACAAGGAGCGCGGGCCGAGTGCATCAGCCCCACGTTGGGCATCGGGCGCGGGCGCGTCGATATCTTTGCCAGCGGCGGCAGCGGTCACGTCGAACCCGGCGGCACGATTCACGGTGTGATGATAAATTCGCTGGAGCGCATCTTTCCAGAGCAGATGGCCACCTCGTTTGAAAAGACGGTTGTTGGAATTGGCGATTTTGCAGAAGCCTATGCGCCCGTGGCGGATGACATTCACGAATTGCTCAAGATTCGCACGGTTGGTGAAGTTGACAGTGATCCCGAGAAGGTCGCGGCGAATCTTTATACGGCGGTTCAACGACTGGACCAGGTGCTTAAGAGTCTTGGTGAAGTGGTAGGCGACACCGAGATGCGCGGCAAATTCCATGCGGTGCTGGACAACCTTTTGACGATGACCGAAGACGCCAAGGTGGCGATGACCGACCTGCGCGAAACGACGGCCACATTGAAGCAAGATATGACCAAGATCACGGCAGGCGCTCAGCAGACACTTTCAACCATCGACACGCGGGTCAATGAAATAGCCGACGCGGC
>JAUIEW010000035.1 GCA_030429365.1 Phycisphaerae bacterium | reverse complement strand
AGCTTCGTTGGCCCAATACGGCGACGTCGGCGATTGCGGCATCGCTTGTAGCGCTGGCGATGTTTCTGGTTCCGGATGATTTGTTCCAGTCCGATCAGCGGCAATCCCGTGTGAACAATGCGGTGCAGGTTGAACGCACGAAGATCGAAGTCAATAAACGCCTTGAGAACATCAAGAAGATGGCCAAAGGCAATCCGGCGATGTCGGACTTGAAGGAGGAGATCGATAAGCTGGAGGCCATGTCTCAAACGAAGATGGCCAAGCCGGAAGATCTCCGAAACGAAGGCATCAAGAAGATCGATCACCTCGCCGATGCTGTCCGCGAAAAGCAGCAGGATGACAAGTACGACAAGGTCAAAGAAACCAAGCGCATGCTGCGGGCGCTGAAGCAGCCCACCGGTGAGCAGACGCCCGTTCAAAAGCTGACGCGCGAGCTTGCGGCTGGTGACGTCAAATCGGCCAAGCAGACCATGCAAAAAATGCAGGAGCAGTTGGGCACGCTCAAGCAGGAAGGTGACAAGGAATTCACCGAGAAGATGCAGAAGCAGTTGGCCGATCTCGCCAAGCAGTTGGATCAGATCGCCAAGCAGGAGCAGTTGCAAAAGAAACTTGAGCAAGCGGGCATCAAGAAAGAAGACGTTGATCGCATGCTTCAGAAGCTGACCAAGGAAGACCTTGAGCAGATGAAAAAGCAACTCGAAAAGAACGGGTTGTCGCAGAAGCAGATCGACAAACTCGCCCAGCAGATTCAAAAGCAGCAGGGGGCGAAGCAAGCGATCAATCAGATGAGTCAGCAGATGCAAAAAGCCGCCCAGGCGGCAGCGTCGGGTCAAATGGATTCGGCGAGCAGCGAGATGCAAGCCGCCGGCGACCAGCTCAGCGAGATGGAATCGCTGGAGCAGGAAATGAGCCAACTCGAATCGACCTTGTCTGACTTGGAGTCGGCCAAAAATGATATGAACGACTCCTGCAAAGAGTGTTCAGGCACCGGGCAGAAAAACGGTCAATCATGTTCGAGTTGCAACGGTAGCGGCATGAAACCGGGAAGCGGCGGAGGTGGTAACAGCGGTAGTGGGCAGGGGGCGCAAGGGCAGGGACGCGGTGGTCTGGCCCAAAAACAACAAACCAACATCGGCTTCAAAATCGAACGCGGCAAGGTCGAGACGACCAAGGGCCGCATCATTGGTCAATTTCTCGTAGACGGCGAACAGGTCAAAGGTGAGGCGTCCGAGGATTTTGTCGAGTTGATTGCCGCGGCAGAGCGCGATGCGATCGACACGGTGGACAATGATCGAATTCCAAGGCAGTATCAAAAAGCCGTACGCGAATACTTCAAACGACTTCCCAAGGGTTTTGGCATGAAGCAACCGGTCGCCGAGAACTCGAAAGAGTCGGGTGATGATGCAGGTGCTGACGGTGAGTCTGAATCTCAACCATCAGGTTCCGATGACAGCGGTGCGGCTGACTCGGACGAATGATTGGTTGCCATTGTTGTTCATAAGTCCGATCAACATGACTGCCCAGCGGTAGCGTAGATTCCTTCTATTCGAATAGCCCCAGCGACCCTATCCCATGAAAACCAACCCTTGGATGTTGCCTTCGCGAATCGTTCGGTTCGTGTTTGTTGTGGCATCTTTTTCCGTGCTCCTGCCTGGCGCGGCATGCAAACCTTCGACTGAAACGTCAGCTGAAAAGCACAAGCAATCGGTTGTCCTTTATTCCAGCGTGGACGAGCGATTCTTGCGCGAGGTTATCGCGACCTATCAGCGTGAGACGGGCGAACGTGTCGAACTCATCACCGATTCGGAAGCGGGTAAGACGACCGGATTGGTCAATCGCATACGGGCTGAAAAAGATCGGCCCCGCGCCAACGTGTTCTGGTCGAGCGAGCAGTCGCAGACGGTGATGTTGGGGCGCGAAGGGCTGCTTGCGCCTTATGATTCGCCGAGTGCGGCTGACATCGATCCACTCTATCACGACAAGCAGAATCTCTGGACTGGGTTTGCCCTGCGAACGCGCGTCGTCGCGTATGTTCCGGAGAATACGAAACAAGCAGACCTGCCCAAGTATTGGGAAGACTTGGCAAAGAAAGAGATTGCATCGAAGCTCGCAATCGCCAATCCGCTCTTTGGCACCACGCGGGGGCACGTTGCCACGTTGGCGGCTCACTGGGGAAGCGAACGACTGACGGCGTACCTCGAACAACTCGTTTCCCACGGTGTGTTGGTGGCGGATGGCAACAGCACTGCCGTCAGACGATTGATCGCCGGCGACGTTGAATTTGCGATGACCGATTCGGACGATGTTCTGGTGGCGCAGAGAAAGGGTCACAAGATTGACATGGTCGTTCCTGAACTGAAAGGGGCCGGCGTCTTGGCGATTCCGAACACGGTCGCACTGCTTGCCGGGTCGGATGATAATGACGCTGCCCGGCGGCTGATCGATTACATTCTGTCGCCGAAGGTCGAACGGATGTTGGCTCAAAGCGATTCGGGCAACTATCCGGTCCGCCCCAAGCTTTGCGAAGAACTCAAGATGCCGCTGTTTCCCGCCAACAAGGTGTCACCCGACGCGATCGCCGACGCGATGCCTGAGGCGATTCGCATCTGTCGAGAGACACTCTTGAAGTGATGCAAAAAGCATTCGCATTATTCATGTTGGTCGGCATCGCGTTGCTTTTGGCGACGGTTGCTTCCCCCGCGTTGATGCTGGTGATCAAGTGCTTTGAGCCTGTACCCTCCGATGCCATGGCTTCCATCAATGCGTCGGGCGACCTTTCCGGCGGATTTGCCTCCAGTCTGTTTTTTCGATCGGCCGGTCTTGCCGCCTTGGGCGCGTCGGCTGCCTGCGTATTGGCATTGCCCGGAATCAAGTTGATCGGTTGCACGGCGAGTGCGCGGCAGTTCGGTCTCATCGCCAGCTTGATTGTTGCTCCACTGATCATTCCTCCAATGGTCATCGGGCTGGGCGTGCGGAGTTGGTTACGCGGGGCGGGTGAATTTCGCTGTGTCCTGGTGTGGGCGCTGTGGTGTTGGCCGATCGTGGCGCTCCTGGTTGGCGGAGCGTGGGCCAGACGCGGACATCAACTCTACGAAGTTGCTTTGATCCATGGTAGCAAGCTCAAGGCATTCGCAAGCGTACTTGGATCTGTATTGGTTCGTCCAATCATTGGGGCGTGGATGCTGTTGTTCGCGCTGTTTCTCGGGGATTATTCGGTTCCCCATTCGTGCGATATGATTGTCTACGCGACTGCGCTCTTGAGTGAAGCCACTTCATCGCAGTACCCGGTGGCGACGGTGATTGCCAGCCTGCCTTTGCTCGCGCCGATGTTGATGGCTGTGGTCGTTGCCTATGTCTTGGGCGGACGCGGCGCACCCGGCGAGCAGGAAGAACCCGCCAAGGCGCAGTTCGAAGTACCGCGTATCACATGCGCGATCGTGCTCGCGATGATTGCTGCATCAACCTTGCTTCCAACCTATGGTCTGATTCGAGACATTGAATTGGCCAAAGCCATCGCGACGACTTGGGAGCTATACCGTGTTGATGTGGCATATTCGCTGGCGACCGCGTTTGTTGCCGGCGCATTGATCGTTTGGATGGGGACATGTGCAACCGCCCTCGCGCCGATTCGTCGTGTTGCACCGCTGATCGTTGTGATCTGGGCTGTGATACCCGGCGCGTTGGTCGGCGAAGCGGTGGTCGCTGCGTATCTCCCGTTTGATGGAATCTACAGCCACTGGATGCTGACGGTCATCGGGTACGTCGCGCGTTTCGGGTGGATGGGCATTCTGCTTGCACATGTGGTCGTCAGGCAATCCGACGAATCCACAATGGGGGCAGCGATGGTCGATGGCGCTTCGACGGGGTTGGCCACCTGCCGCGTGACATTTGCCAATCATTGGCCCACGATGTGTGCGGGCGTGTTGATTGCGGCTGCGATGAGCCTGGCCGAAGTCGCAACGACGTCGCTTGTTCGCGTGCCCATGTTTTCGCCGGTGTCTCTGGTCTTGATCGAAAAATTTCACCGTTTTGAAGACGATGTATTGGCCGCGCTCTGCATCTTGCTGTTGATTGTGGCGTGTCCTGGAATTGCCTTGTTGTCGCTGGCTTCACGGTGGGGGCGTTAAGTGTTGGGTTACTTGCTGGCCATTCGACCGGTGCGGCACCTTCGTCGTGCTCGCTGCAGCATCAAACGAGTGACACTGTGCGCGGTCGTCTCGCTCGGCATGCTGTCGGGGTGCAAGCAGAATGTCGAATCGCACGACGAGGTGGTTGCGCTTTTCGGAAGCCTCGGGCTGGGAACGGGTCAATTTAGCTATCCGCGAGCGCTGACGGTTGATGCGCAGAATCGCGTGTACGTCGTCGACAAGAGCGCCCGCATTCAGCGGTTCGCGTCCGACGGCACGTTTCAACTTGGGTGGTCGATGCCCGAAAGGATGGCTGGTAAACCAGTCGGCTTGTACGCCCACAGTGACGGCAAGATTTATGTTCCCGACACGCACTACCACCGCGTGATGGTGTTCGATGCAGACGGTAAGGAACTCGCCCGGTTCGGCCGCGAAGGCTACGGCGACGGCGAATTTCAATTGCCCACCGATGTCGCCATCGACAAGCAGGGATTCATCTATGTCAGCGAGTACAACGGCAATGACCGCGTGACCAAGTGGTCGCCGACATATGAGTTTGTCGGCGTCGTGTGTGCCGGGGAGATTGATGGCAAAATCATGCGGCGACCGGCGGCGATGGACATTGACGACGAAGGTACGCTGTGGGTGGCGGATGCGTGCAACCACCGAATTCTGCACTTTAATCTGAACGGTCGATTCTTGTCGTCGTGGGGGAAAATGGGGGGCGAACCGGGCCAGTTGCGGTATCCTTATGACATCGATTGCCTGGACGATGGATCGATTCTCGTGTGCGAATTCGGGAACCATCGATTACAGTGGTTCGACCGCGAAGGGAAACTCCTTAAACTCTGGGGAAAGCAGGGGCGACGCAAGGGCGAACTCTGGGCGCCGTGGGGGGCTGTTGCTGGATCGGACGGGCGAACCTACGTCGTGGATTCGCTTAACGCGCGGGTGCAGGTATTGGAGAAGTAGCTGCAGTGGTCAGTGACTTGCTCAATCAAAATGCGTTGGCGCTGACCCTGCCCCTGTCGGTGGAGCGACCGGTGTGGATGTGGCTGCTCGTGCTGCTTCCATTCTTGGCCGTAATCTCGTGGCGGGTGCTTGTTGCGATTCAACCGGCGCGGCGCGTGCTGGTGATTGCGATTCGCTGCCTGGTCATCGTCGCGTTGGCGCTTTGCCTCGCCGACGTGATGTACGTACGCACGACCGACAAGCTCACCGTTTTTTTCCTGATGGACCGTTCCGACAGCGTCAAGGATCTGCAGGATGTCCAGGAGGAGTACCTCACCGCGGTCAGCGCTCAAGTCAAGAACAACCCCGACGACCGTGTCGGCATGATCGATTTTGCAACCAACGCATATCTTCAGCAATTGCCCATGCTCGGTGGTTATCACGTACCGGTGGGCAGGCTTCCGGAGATGGATCACCGTGACCGAACCGATGTCGCCGCGGCGATTCGATTGGCACTGGCGATGTTTCCGCACGACAGCGCCAAGCGCATCGTCTTGATGTCCGATGGCAATGACAACATGGGCAACATTTTGATGGAAGCGGAGAATGCCCAAGCCGCTGGCGTCCAGATCGATGTTGTCCCGCTATGGTACGAGCACCGCAACGAGGTGTATTTCGACAAACTGGTCGCGCCGACGCGGGTCGCGGAAGGAGATGTTGTTCCCCTGCGGATGCTGCTTCATGCCGAGCGTGCGACGGGCGGGCATGTTGAAATCTATCACAACGGGCGTTTGATCGAGATCCCCAAAGAGGATTCGCAGATCGCGCTCAAGCCGGGCAACAATCCGTTCACCGTGAAACTGCCGGTCCAGGGTGGCGGACCGCAGCGATTCGAAGCGCGGTTCGTTCCGGACGACCCGGAGCGCGGAGACAGCATCGAAGAGAACAACACAGCCACCTCCTTTTCGTTCGTCGCGGGCAAGAGCAAAGTCCTCCTGCTGACCATGCGAATAGGGGACGATCAGGCGCTGGTCGATGCGCTGACCAAGGAGAACATCGACGTCGAGGTCCGCGATGTTTCTTCGGGCGATTTGGATCTACTGGATTTGATGAGCTATTCCGTCGTGATTCTCGCGAATGTGCCGGCCAACACGTTCACGACCGAGCAGCAGATGGACATCGTCAATTACGTGTCCAACCTTGGCGGTGGTTTGATCATGACAGGCGGCGATGAGGCCTATGGCGCTGGTGGGTGGATCGGAACGCCGCTGGCTGAAGTCATGCCGGTTCATTTTGAGATCAAACACAAACGCGTGATTCCGCGCGGGGCGCTGGCGATCATCTGTCACAGTTGCGAAATCGCCCGTGGCAATTATTGGGGAACCGAGGTTGCAAAGAAGTCCGTCGATACGATCAGCTCGCGCGATTACTTCGGCGTGTTGACGTATTCGTGGTCGCCGGGCGGGGTGAACTGGGATGTGCCGTTGCAGATTGCCACGAATAAAAGCGCCATCAAAAACCGCATCGACAAAATGGTGATCGGGGACATGCCCGACTTTGACACCACCATGCGGATGGCCGTCAAGGGACTTTCGGCGACCGATGCCGCGCAGAAACACGTGATCATCATCAGTGATGGCGATCCATCGCCGCCGGCTGCCAGCGTGATCGCGGACATGAAGAACAAGAAGATCACGTGCAGCACGATCGGGATCGGGTTTGGGTCCCACGTGATGGAAGCCTCGCTGAAAGACATCGCCAAAAAGACGGGTGGAAAATACTACCCGTGCCGCAATCCCAAAAAACTCCCGAAGATTTTCGTGAAGGAATCGAAAGTCGTGCGGCGCTCGTTGATCAGCGAAGAGCGGTTTTCGCCTCAGGTGCAATACTTCGCGAGCGAGATGTTGGCTGGTATCAGTGCGGGTGAGGCGCTACCGCCGCTGGGTGGATTGGTGCTGACGTCGCCGAAAGATGAAGCGCAGATCGCACTGGTGCGATTGGGCAAAGATGGTGTGGCCGACCCGGTGCTCGCGCATTGGCAGGCGGGCTTGGGCAGAGCGGTCGCGTTTACCAGTGGATTTTGGCCGCGTTGGGGCGACGCGTGGGTGAGTTGGCCGAAGTATTCAAAGCTCTGGTCGCAGATCGTTCGCTGGTCCATGCGTCAGGAAGCGCCGGCCAACCTCGATGTGTTCACACGCATTAGTGGCAATGAAGGTACGGTTGTGGTTGACGCAGTGGACAAGGACTCCAGCGCGTTGAACATGCTGGCGCTGCCCGGCGTGATGATCAAACCCGATCAACAGACCGAGCAACTCGTCTTTACGCAGACCGGTCCCGGTCATTACGAAGCGAAGTTCAAGGTTGATCAAACGGGCCAATATATCGCCAATGTCGCGGTGAATGAAAACGGTGTGGCGCAAGGTTCGATTCAAACGGGGGTGTCGGTTCCGTTTTCACCGGAGTTTCGCGAATTGACCACAAACGTCGCGCTGCTGGAAAAAGTCAAGGACATCACCGGTGGGCGGTGGCACGATGACATCAACCAAGCCGCAACGCATCCGATTTTCGATCACGACATACCGCCGACGCGGGCGAAAGAACCGGTGTGGGAATGGATGCTGGCCTGGATTCTGCTGCCGCTGTTCTTGCTGGACGTGGCCGTGCGCAGGTTGGCAAGCTGGTTTGCGTTTTCGGTGGTGCTCGAACTCGTGTTGATGGTTGTTCTGTTGTTTGGCGTCGGCATCGTGCACAGCGGCATCTGGGGGATCATCGGCGTTGTCATATTGGTCGAGATGATCGGCTGGTCGATGCGATTCCGCTCGATCGGTCCGTTGATCGAATCGTTGACGTCAAACGTCGCCGCGTTGGGACAAGCCGGTGAGCGCAGCACCGCGTCGATTGGTCAACTCAAAGGTGTTCGCGATCGCGTGCAGGATGAACGCTCAGGGAAAAGCGCATCGAAACCGTCCGCCGGTCGTCCGCAGGGAGCCGACATCGATCGAACCGCACGTTTTGACGTCGGTGATGATGCGGCTAAGATCGACGCCGGTAATTTGAGAGAATCGATCGACACTGGGCCCACGTCGCAGAAGGATAAACCGCAAGCACCCAAACAACCGGATCGCGATGCAGCCGACGGCGAAGATGAAGACGCCACGTCACGGTTGCTGCGGGCCAAGCGCCGCGCTCGACGCGACATGGACGAAGATCAAAACGAATAGTTGCACAATTGTGCGATCAGATGAGGGATAAGCATGAGGCGATTTTGGATATTGCTGTTCACACTTGTGGTCATCGGGGGCGTGTCGCGGTCGACGCTGGCCGAAGAATCAACGACGGCATTTGTTGGTGCGAAGATCATTCCGATCGTTGGTGACGAAATCGAACGCGGGGTGTTGATCGTCAAAGGCGGCAAGATCGTCGAAGTTCGGGCGACAGACGATCGCAAGTTCGCGGATGGCACCGAGGTGGTCGACGTTTCGGGCAAAGTACTCATGCCGGGAATCATCTGCACGCACAGCCATATCGGTGGGGTCGGCGGCGGCGACGGTTCCGGTCCACTGCATCCCGAGGTTCGGATTTACGATGCGATCAACGTTCGATCGAGCGGATTTCGGCGGGCGGTGGCTGGCGGATTGACCACGCTCAACATCATGCCTGGTTCGGGGCATCTGCTCAGCGGGCAGACCGTCTACGTCAAACTTCGCGAAGCCCGGACGATCGAAGATATGTTCATCATGCTCAAGGATGGCCGCATCGCCGGCGGCATGAAGATGGCCAACGGGACCAACTCGCAGCGCGGGAAACCCTTTCCAGGGACGCGGGGCAAGTCGGCATCGCTGGTTCGCGAGATGTTCGTCGCGGCTCAGGAATACCGCGACAAGTTGGCCAAGGCTGGCGATGACGAAAAGAAACGTCCCGATCGCGATCTTGGCAAAGAGTTTCTGATCGAGGTTCTCGAAGGTCGGCGGGTGGTGCATCATCACACCCATCGCAACGACGATATAATCACCGTCCTGCGCCTCGCAAACGAGTTCGGTTTTCGCGTGGTGCTCCACCATGTCAGTGAAGGTTGGATGGTGGCTGACGAGATCGCAGAAGCCGGGGCACCTTGCTCGATTCTGATCATTGACAGTCCCGGAGGAAAAATCGAAGCCCGCAATCTGATCTTCGAAACGGGAGCGATTCTCGAGAAGGCTGGCGTTCTTACCGCGTTTCATACCGACGATTGGATCACCGATTCGCGCGTGTTCTTGAGGATGGCCGCTCTGGGGGTTCGAGCCGGTATGTCGCGGCAAAAAGCGCTTGAAGCCCTGACGATGGCGGGTGCGAAAATTCTTGAACTGGACGATCGCATCGGTTCGCTTGAACCCAACAAGGATGCCGATTTTGTCGTTCTGGATGGTGACCCCTTCAGTGTTTATACGAAGGTGCTGCAGACGTACGTCGAAGGCGAGAAAGTCTTTGATCGCAGCGATCCCGAAGATCATCTCCATGCCGTTGGCGGATTCGGCGCCGGTCACGATCAGGAACCTTATCTTTGCTGCCGCGAACACGAGGACGATTAGTTCAAATCAAACTACCCAACCCCATACTAAATGATGGGCCATCGAAATGATGGAAGGTTTATTGCCATGAATCGATTTCTTGCCGGAATACTTGTCCTTGCGTTGGCCGCACTTGTTTCGACAGATGCCACTGCCGCCGAGGTCGCAGTTCGCGCCAAAACGATTTACACGATGGAAGGTGACCCGATCACCGATGGCGTCGTTGTGATCCGCGATGGAAAGATCGCCGCGGTTGGTGCGGCGGGCTCGGTGAACATCCCAAGCGATGCGAAAGTGTACGACGCCGAGATCGTCACACCTGGATTGATCGATACCCACGCGACAGTGGGGCTTACCGGTATCCTCAACCAAAAGCAGGATCAAGACCAGCTGGAACATTCGGAACCCATTCAACCGCAGCTGCGCGCCATCGACGCCTACAACGCGCATGACCCATTGGTCGCATGGGTGCGTCAGTTTGGCGTGACCACGGTTCACACCGGGCACGCACCGGGCGAACTGGTCTCGGGTCAAACCATGATCATCAAGACGCGCGGTAACACCGTAAACGACGGGCTGGTCCGCGAGACGGCAGCGGTGGCGGTGACGCTGGCGAAGTCCGCTCGCAAACATGGCGACAAGTCTCCGGGAACCCGTGGCAAGATGATGTCGATGCTTCGCGAAGCGCTGATTGAGACCCAAACCTACATGCGTAAACGCGAGTCGGACGATCCCGAGAAGAAAGCCGATCGCGACTTCAAGAAAGAGGTGCTGGCCAGCGTGCTTCGTAAAGAAGTGCCATTGATGGTCACTGCCCATCGGGCCAATGATATCGCGAATGCCTTTCGACTGGCGAAGGAGTTCGATTTTCGTTTGATTCTCGATGGCGCGGCGGAAAGCCATCTGATGATCGACGAGATCAAGGCGGCTGGCGTACCGGTCATTCTGCATCCAATGATGGCCCGTTACTATGGCGATCTTGAGAATGCCAGCATGGAGACGGCTGCCATCTTGCGCGACGCGGGCATTTTGGTTGGAATGCAAAGTGGGTTTGAAGGCTACGTCCCCAAGACGCGCGTCGTCTTGTTTGAAGCGGCGATTGCTGCCGCCAACGGACTTGGGCTTGAGGGCGCACTGCGCACCATCACCATCGATGCGGCAAAGATTCTAGAAATTGACGATCGGGTTGGTTCGATTGCCGTTGGCAAAGACGGCGACCTGGCATTCTTTGACGGCGACCCATTTGAGTACACAACGCATTGCGTGGGTGTGCTCATCGATGGGCAGTTTGAGCCCGGCGAAACCTACAAACAAATCGATTGATTCCTGGGGTGTTTCCCCGATGTGACATATCAGAAACATTCAGCGGGATCGGTTTGAAGCTTTCCAGCTGCGATGTGGGCGGTGCTGTATTTATTTTGATGAAAGTGGCAAACCACGTCGACCAGGGGCGTTTATTTGAATCGCCACTGGGTCGATCCTATACTCTACATGTCATGCCAATCATGGGGGCGTGTGGGGTTCCATTCTATATCGCAGAGCAGATGGGAGCAGCTGACGCTAGCCCTTGATGATGACAACGGGAGGCTGTCTATTGTCCGAACCATTTCAAGGTAAAACGATTCTCGTCGTCGATGATGATCCGGAAATCCTGTCGGCAATTCAAATTGCGCTGCAGGACACGGGAGCCAATGTCTGCACTGCTTCCGACGGAGATGCTGCCGTTTCAATCGCCGAAACCGATGCGCCGGACCTCGTCGTGCTCGATGCCATGTTGCCCAAGCGCAGCGGATTCCTCGTGATGGACAAGCTCAAGCGGGGCGATGGCACCAAACCGTCCGTCATCATGATCACCGGAAATGCCGGCAACCGCCACAAAGCGTGGGCGGAAAGCCGCGGCGTGGATGGCTACCTCAGTAAGCCATTTCGGATGGAACGCCTTCTCGAATACGCAGAGAAACTTCTGACTTCCGACTAAAAAACCGAATTCCAAGTGCCCCAGACGGGGTGCCCTTGCGCGCCGACCGAAAACTTCTTGGAGTCGTCGGGATCCTACCGATATATTCAGAAGTCTGGGCAACGGTCGGGGTTGACTCCAATCGGCGATTTATTCAAACAGTTCGACTTGAAACGAAAGCAAGCTTCCGGCGCATTCACGCTGGTCGAACTGCTCGTGGTCATTTCCATCATTGCACTTTTGGTGGCGATTCTCGTTCCGACGTTGAAGAAAGCACGCGAACAGGCCAAACGCGTGGTCTGCCTTGCGCATCTGCGTGGATTGTCGAACACCTGGGAGCTTTATGGGATCGGATATGGTTCCGCGCCGCAGCTTGCGCGACGCGGTGTGGACATCAACTGGCGTTGCAACCAGACCGAATCTCCCTGCGAATGGGAGCCGGTGGACATCGGCGGGTTTGGTCCCGAGCATTTCGACGAACTGCTCAACACCAACAATGACAACCAGGTCTGGTTGTCGGCGTTGCACCACCGCTTTCATCTATTTCAGGTATCCAACCCGCCGCCACCCGGACCTGAGCCGGGGCATTGGTGGAATTTTGGACTCATGTGGAAGTCGGGCGAAGTGAAAGACCCGAAAGTCTTTTTTTGCCCGTCGGTGAAAAACCCCGACTTCGCGTGGAACACGCCGATCAACCCTTGGCCGCCTCGCGTCGAAACGATGTGGCGTCCCGATAATCCCAACTGGGTGAATCACACGCAGTCCAGCTTCGAACGTCGCGTGGGTTTGACTGGCGTGCCGTGGGATCGGATCAAACCGCGCACCGCGATTGCGCACGACATCGCTGCTCCCAACATCGACAAGATCGCCCACGAAACAGGAAGCAACGTGTCGTACCGCGACGGGCACGCCGAGTTTGTTAAAGGTTCAGCATTTACCGATTGGTGGGAGGACGGCGACGCGTGGTTCAAAGAATCGACCCGGCGCAAACTGCTCGCCTTCAGTTATTGGATCGATCAAGGCGGGGGAGATTGGCCGCCAGATTACCTGACCGCCCGCTGAAACAGGTGAAGTGATTCAGCCAACTCGCAGCAACGCAACACCGCCGTCATTCCCGCGCAGGCGGGAATCCAGAAGAAAATAGATTCAATCCGGGTGAGTACGAGCGTTCGTGCCGCAAGGACGAAAAGGAAAACGCCGCGCAGGAATCACGGCGTCGCCGAATCACGCTCCGCAACTTGCGGCGTAACCGAAGCCCGCGCGAGATTCTTAGTAACCACCTGCTTGGTCACCACCGTAGCCGCCGCTGACTTGGCGTCGCGACTGATAAAGAGCAGCAGCATCAATCCGCTGCAAACCACCACCGCCAACCGAAGTGCCGGACCGCCGACGACCTGCGTCTCGGTGCGTGATTCACGGTTGTAGCACGCGGCGACGATGCGCAGGTAATACGCAGCGCCGATCGCAGAGTTGATCACGCCGATGACCGCAAGCACCACCAACGGACCGCCGAACGGATGGTCCGCACCGACGGAAAACGCGCTGGAGAAGATATAGACCTTTCCGAGCAGACCGGCTGTCGGTGGGAACCCCATCAAACTGAAGACACAAAGCGCCATCGCCAAAGCCAAACCGGGGTGACGCTGGTTCAGTCCTTCGATGTCGGCGATGTCTTCGACGCTTTCACCCGATTTGGCGAGCGTGCCGAGGACGGCAAACGCACCGAGATTCATCGCACCATACAGCACCATGTAAAAGAGCATCGCGGAGACGCCGTCACGCATCGGTCCCGCACCGGCCAGCAAACTCGGTCCGACAATCAGCCCGATCATCATGTAGCCACTGTGGGCGACGCTGGAGTAGGCGAGGATGCGTTTGACGTTACGCTGCAAGAGGGCGATGGTGTTTCCGACCGTCATGGTGACAGCCGCTACGATCCAAAGCACCCACAACACCTGTGGCGGAACGTCCCACGCGAAGATGCTGAGCAATTTGACGGCTGCGACGAGGCCAGCGAACTTCGGCAGAAAACCGAGCAACCCGCTGATGGTTGACGACGCACCTTCGTAAACGTCGGCGACATACGAATGGAAGGGGACAGCCGCCAGCTTGAAAAAGACGCCTGCGAATGAAAGCAGCAAGCCCGCGACAATGAGGGCGGTGTTGGTATTGGTTGATGCAGCGGCTGACGTCATGGAGTCTGCACCGGCGATTGTGGTCGTGCCGCCGAGAGCGCCGTAAAGGAAGCTGAATCCGTAGACCATAATCGCCGCGGCCATCGCGCCGAGGAAGAAGTACTTCACGCTGGCTTCGGAAGCGCGTTTATCCTCACGCGTGAGGGCGACGAGGATGTACGTCGGCACGCTGACGAGTTCGATGGCGAAGAACAGCACGAGCAGATCGTTGGCGGCTGCGGTGATGAGCAGACCGGTCAACGAAAACAGAATCATCGAGAAGAATTCGGCACGTTCGTTGGCGACGGGCAGATGCAGGTTGGCAAACAGCAAGATCACGCCAATACCCAGTCCACCGATGCGCACGTAATACAAGAGGTCAGAGGCCATCAGTCCCGGAGGACAGGCCGTTTCGGACGCAGGATGGCCCAACCAAAGTGAGATGATCAGAGCGGTGAACGTGACGATGATCGCCACAATACCGGGCGCCTGTTTCGACATGTCGCCAGGGACCGCCGCCCGCGCCGGAGCGCCAAGCAGCAGCACGGCGCACGCCCCAACCACCATGACCAATTCGGGAAGGAACCCGGGGAAGTATGCGCTAAGATCCATTTCGCACCCCCGACTCTTCAATCACTTCTTTCGATTCGCCAGCGTGGTCGAAGTCGATTGGTTTTGAATCTGCGTCTTTGGAAATCATAAAGGCGATGCCTGTTTCCTGTTCAACTGCGTCCGCGTCCTTCTGGGCAACGTCCATATCCCCATCAACGACGCGCGACGCCAGAATGTGTTCTTCGATCGCCGGCTGCATCGATTCGATCATCGGCTTGGGCCAAACACCAATGACCAAACACAGCACCGCGATCGGCGCGAGGATGCCGATTTCGCGACCATTGAGGTCCGGCGGCAAACCGGCAGACGTGTCGGGCGTTCCGGGTGGTTCGTTGACCGGTCCGAACAGCACGCGGCGACACATCCAGAGCATGTAGATCGCACCGAGAACGATTCCGGTGGCGGCGGGCACTGCATAGGCCATCCCCAATGGGCCTGCGATCAGACCGTCGTGCGTTTCACCGGAGGATGCCGTCCCGATGAGCACGAGCATTTCGCCGATGAATCCGTTGAGGCCGGGCAGTCCGATGCTGCTTAGCGTGAAGATGATCAGGAAGATGGCCATCACTGGCATCTGCCGAGCGAGTCCGCCGAGTTTGTTCATGTCGCGGGTGTGATAGCGTTCGTAAATCATGCCGACGACGAGGAAGAGGGCAGCTGTCGACAGGCCGTGGTTGAGCATGTACATCACCGAACCGGTGACACCGGCCATCTTCAGACTGAACATGCCAAGCACGCAGAAGCCCATGTGCGACACCGATGAATAGGCGACGAGTTTCTTGACGTCTTCCTGTGCCCATGCGGCGAGTGCACCGTAGATGATTCCCGCGATGGCCATCACCGACATGAAATGGGCGAAGGCTTCAGCCCCTGCCGGCAGAATCGGAAGGGCGAGTCGCACGAAGCCATACGTCCCGAGCTTCAACAAAACGCCAGCGAGCAACACACTGCCCGCGGTCGGTGCTTCGGTGTGGGCGAGGGGGAGCCACGTGTGCACCGGAAAGAGTGGCACTTTGACCGCGAAACCAGCGACGAGCCCGAGGAAGATCCACCACTGGACGCCAGCAGGTATCAACCCGCTTTGTCCGTGATGCACCAGCGTCGGGATGTTGAGCGAGAAGACGCCCGAACCGCCGTACTGAAATTGATGGTACGCAAGGTACAGCACGCCGGCGAAGGTCAGCACACTGCCCGCCACCGTGAAGAGGAAGAACTTGGTCGCCGCTCGTGCGCGTTCCTGCCCGCCCCAGGTTCCGATCAAGAAGAACAGGGGGATGAGCGTGAATTCAAAGAAGACGTAGAAGAGGAGCAGGTCGAGTGCGCAGAACACACCGAGCATGCCCGACTCCAAAAGCAGCAGCAGGCAATAGTATTCCTTCGCCCGGTTGGTGATCGACGAGAAGCTCGCCCAGATCGCCAGCGGTGAGAGGAACGCGGTGAGCACCAGCAGCCACTTGCTGACGCCGTCGATGCCGACGGTGTAGTTGACGTCGATGCGGCTGTCGCCGTCGGCCATCCAGTTGGAACTGTGATAGAGACCGTAACCATCGACCGTCTGACCCTGCCCCTGGCTGTGCAAGCTCGCAGCCCAGACGACGAGAAGCAACGTCAACATCGAACCGATCATCGCGGCGCTGCGGATTTGCGGGAGGCGATTGCCGCTGCCAAACCACACGTACACCGCGCCGAGAACCGGCATGAAGATGATGGCCGTCAGTATCCAGTTTGAAACAAAATCCACGGTACGTTTACCTTCTAAGCCTTAAAGGCCAAACACATTGGGTTACGTCGTGATCATCACCAAGACAATAATCAGCGCGAGACCGGCTGCCATCCCCAGACCGTAGCCTTGCAGCGCGCCGGTTTGCAGCGTACGCCACGATTGGCCAAACATCCGCGGAATCACGGTGATGGTCCAGACGATGCCGTCGATCAAGAAGACATCGGCTTGGTAGCAAAGCTGTCCGAGTCGACGAAGCGGCGCCACAATCGCCGCGTGATAGAACTCATCCACGAAGTACTTGTGAAGCAATACGAAGTGCGCTTTCGGGAACGTTGCCCGGACAACCTGGGGCAGCCAGGGACGCTGAACGTAGCAGACGTATGCGACGATGATGCCGACGATCGACAGCAGCGCCGAAAGGTACATCAACCAATGATGGGCGATCGCTGCAAGGAAACCGTGGGCGGCCTCTTCGGCGTGCGCTTCGTGAGCGTGCGCTGCGAAGGGGGCGGTCACCGGTTCGAGGAAGTGGTGAATCGCGCCGTGCGGTTCGAGGAAACCGAGGAATCCACCGCCATGAATATGGACGCCGAAGTATCCTGAGAACAATGCGCCGAGCGCGAGGACACTCAAGGGAACAAGTATCCACTTGCCCGATTCGTGGGCCGAGACGCCATCCGGCACGCGCTCTTCACCCCAAAACGCCAGGAACATCATGCGGAACGTGTAGAACGCCGTGAGCAGCGCCGTCACAAGTCCGACAATGCCGAGCAACACGTGGCGATTAAACGCCGCGTGGACGATTTCGTCTTTGCTCCAGAAACCAGCCAACAGCGGGAAGCCTGCAAGGGCCGCCGACCCGATCAGCATGGTCAGGTAGGTGATCGGCAGGATGCGTTTCAATCCGCCGAAGCGACGGACATCGATGATACCGCCCATCGCGTGCATGACGCTTCCCGCACCTAGGAACAGCAGGGCTTTGAAGAAGGCGTGCGTCATCAGGTGGAAGACGGCAGAGCCAGCCGCCAGGCAACCAACACCGAGGAACATGTAACCGAGCTGGCTGATGGTCGAGTACGCCAGAATCCGCTTCATGTCGGTTTGCACGAGTGCGATCGTCGCCGCAAAGATCGCGGTCGCCGCTCCGAGGATGGCGATGAACATCGTGACCGTATCGGACGCTGCGAAGATCACGCCGCAACGCACCATCATATAAATGCCAGCCGTCACCATCGTCGCAGCGTGAATCAGTGCGGAAACCGGTGACGGGCCTTCCATCGCGTCGGGCAGCCAGACGTATAGCGGCAACTGAGCACTCTTACCTACCGCGCCGCAAAGAAGCAGCAGGGCGATGATTGGCAGTCGCGATGAGATCGTCATCGCAAGTTCTGTGGCTTGGATGGCGTCGATACTCAGCAGGCTCGCGAGCGCTTCGACGTTGTGATCGAGACCCAGGCGGGCGGCTTCGAAAACCGTGGCGTAATCCAGATGACCGAACGTGATGTAGATCATCAGGATGCCAAGACCGAACCCGAAGTCGCCGATCCGGTTGACGAGAAACGCTTTTTTCGCCGCAGCCGCAGCCGACGGTTTTTGATAATAGAAACCGATCAGCAGGTAGCTGCACAAACCGACCGCTTCCCAACCGAGATAGAGCAGCAGGAAGTTGCCGCCAAGCACGAGGATGCACATCGAGAACACAAACAGACCGAGAAACGCGAAGAAGCGTTCGTATCCGCGCTCGGGGTGACCGTGATGCCGCATGTATTCCTTGGAATAGATGACGACGAGTGTGGCGATGAAGGTGACGACCGGGAGCATGACGGCGGTCAGCGGGTCGATAAGGACTTCGACGTTAAACCACGAGCCGTCACCCGGTCCAAACCACTCATAGAGTTTGATAAAGAGCGCGGAATGTTCGCCCGCGCCGGCAACTTGTGCGAGCAGCACAAACGACGCGATCGCCGCGCCGCCGACGCCGAAGATCACCGGCCAATGACTGTTGCCTTTAAGGTGGCGCGGTCCCAATGCCCCCGCGCAAAGCGCACCAGCGGCTGGCAGCAGCAGAATGAGAATGCTCAGATTGGTAAGCAGCGATTCGTTCATGGATTCCTTCGACCGGACAAAGCGAACGGTCATCCAGCGGTATTATCCGCTCATCGCCGACCAGCTTTCGGCGTCGAGCGTGTGTTTTCTTCGATACAAGAGTACGACCAGACCGAGTGCCAGACCGGCTTCGACGGCTGCGATGACGAGCAGAAACAATCCGTAGGCATCGCCCGTGAGTCGCCCGTGCAGTCGGCTGAACGCAACGACGTTCAAGACGACGCCTTGAAACATGATCTCGGTGGAGAGGAACATGACGATCAGGTTGCGTCGGGCAAGAAACCCGACCATGCCGATCGCAAAGAGAACCGCTCCCAACAAGATGTATGAACCTGGATCTGGCATTCTATTTGGCTTTCAAAACTGCATTACGTTCGTTGCGACATTCGACGCCTTCGTAGGGTGGGCCGTGCCCACCATGTCGTTGGCATTCGAACAGCGGTGGGCACGGCCCACCCTACGGGCTTCTATCACGAAGCGCGTTTAGAACGGCGGTACTTCCCGACCAATCTGACCGACGGGCAGTTTCGGTTCGCCCGTGTCTTCAATGGGCACCTGCTTGCGCGAAATCGCAATCGCGCCAACCATCGCAATCAGCAGCAGAATGCCCGACAGTTCAACCACGACCAGATACGGTCCAAACATGATCTCGCCGATCGCCTTGGTGTGCCCCGATTCCATCTCGGTGGCTGGCAAGGTTGTTTCAATCGGCACGTCCGTGACGGCCTGCGGAACCTGGGCGGTCATCTTGACCGGCACCGCGTCGATCTGCTCGATCTTTCCGGCGATCGCACCGGCGATAACGAACGACACAAGGATGGCCATCAACGGTTCGCGGGCCCGCGTGTCCGTCGAAACCGCTCCCGACTGCTGGGCGAGCATGATGACGAACGCATAGGTCACCAGAATCGCGCCGGCATAGATAATGATCAACGCGACGGCAAGGAACTCCGCCCGCTGGATCACCAGCAACACCGCCACGCAAAGAATCACCAGTGCGAAGTAGACGGCGCTGTAAGTCGGTACGGGATGCGTCACCACCCGGCCGGCCGCCAATATTGCCAACCCAGCGAACATGTAGAAAAAGAAGTTGTTCGAATTGGGGGCGACGAAGTGCATGCTCATCAACGCAAGCAAGCCTGCAATGACGCCGACGCCAAGAACAAGCGCTGCCCGCCGCTGCGAACCGGAGGGTTTGGGCATGGCCAGGTAAATCGCGGCGCCGCCCAGGGCGAACAACACGTACAGAATGTAGGGAATCATCGAATTCACTGCGCATTCCCTTCGGTGGCTTCAGTCCCGGTGGACTTGGATTCACCGGGTTCACGTTCTCCGACCATTTTTTCCAGACGCTCGCGAAGTTGATCGTATTTTTCGCGGTCGCCGGTTCCCTGGTATCCGCTGATCTTCGGATTCTTTCGCGGTTTGATGTCTTTGGTCTGATCGTAAACGTTGAGCAGTTTCTCTTTGTCGAAAATCATCTCGTCGCGCGATTGGCCGACGATATCGTATTCGGTGGTCAGTTCGATTGCATCGACCGGGCAGGCTTCTTCGCACATGCCGCAATAGATGCAGCGGAGTTCGTCAATGTCGAATTGCTGCGGATACTTTTCGCGATCTTCCCAGGGCGATTCTGCCGCGACGATGTGAATGCAGTGGGCGGGGCAGGCCGTCTCGCACATGAAACACGCCACGCACGCCACACGATCGTCGGGATCGCGATTCAACCGATGCACGCCGCGATAATTGTCGACGCGGAGCTTGCGCTTTTCTTCGGGGTACTGAACCGTCACCTTGGGTTTGAAAAACAGGTGATTGAGCGTCACCTTCACGCCTTCGGCAATCTGCGTGAGGTAAAGCTTGTCGGCGGCCGACAGCTTCGGTTCTTTGATTAAAATGATGTCTGCGTCACTGATCATAAATCTTGCCGATTACGAACTTCGTTTCTATCCACCGAGCGGCTGCGTGACCGCGGGCATGTTGTCCTGGCGGCCGGTGACCGGTTTGTTGGCCAACACGACCACGCCAAGCGTCGCCGCGACGATCGCAATCTCGCCACCGAGGTTAAACAAAACGCTGCGCTGCCAGCCCATGTACAAACCGAACACCGTCAGCAGCAAAATGCCAAGGCTCACCGGGATCAAACCCTTCCACGCCAACCGCATCAACTGGTCGAAGCGGAAGCGGGGCAGCGTCCAGCGGACGAGCATGAACAGGAAGATGAAGAACGCCACCTTCACCGCCAGCACGCCAATCTTGATGATGACCGAAATCAATCCGACATCTTCGATTCCAGTACCGGGGAACGCAGGGCCGATTCCGAAGAACGACAGCTCCCAGCCGCCAAGAAACAGCACGCAGATAAACGCGCTGCCGGTAATCATGTGGACGTATTCGCCGAGGAAGAACATCGCGAACTTCATCGAGCTGTATTCGGTGTGGAAGCCGCCGACCAGTTCCTGCTCCGCTTCAGCCAGGTCGAACGGGGCGCGGTTGGTTTCGGCGAAGAGCGTGATCAGCAGGATCAAAAACGAAACCGGGTGCAGCACGATGTTCCACAACCCATTGCCCCCGACCTGCCCGAGAACGATTTCTTCCAACCGCAACTGACCGCTGGCGAGCACCACCACGAGGATGGCCACGCCCATCGGGATTTCGTAACTGAGCATCTGCGCCGTCGCTCGGACCGCACCGTACATCGAATACTTGTTGTTGCTCGCCCATCCGCCGAGCACGACGCCATACACACCCATCGATCCGACGCCGAGGATGTAGAGGAGGCCGACATCCGGGTTGGCGACCTGCACGTTCATCAGGGTTTCGCCAAGCATGTACGATCCGCCCCAGGGAATCACGACGAATCCGATGAGGGCGACAATCATGCTGATCGCCGGTGCGAGGATAAAGAGCGGCTTGTCCACGCGGGCGGGGATGATGTCTTCCTTCAAAAAGAACTTGGCGCCGTCTGCAATCGGTTGGCCAAGGCCCCAGAAGTGGAAGTTGCCAAAGAGCCCGAGGAATCCCACGCGGTTCGGACCTTGTCGATCCTGAATCCATGCGGAGATTTTGCGCTCAAAGTAAATGCAGTAGGCGACGCAGGTCATCATCCCAGTGATGAGGACCAGCGACAGGACTGCACTGAAGACCACTTGATTTTCAAGCCAACTGAGCATGTTACCTCAGGTGCTCGCGTTCGAGCATTCGCTTAGTGTTGATGTTCCGGAAGCTGCGGTGGAACATAAACCTCTTTGAACTCATCGATCTCGGCGGCCATCATCCCCAAGACAGTGGGGGATTGATACAGGCCTTCGAGTTCGGCCAACTCGTAGAAAAACTGTCCGTCGCGTTTGCAACCCTGCGGCGGTTTGATGGCGCGGGCGAACGGCTGGACCACGCCGGTGGCGTTGACGAACGTGCCGTCGCGTTCGGCGAATGAGCACGCCGGAATGACGAGCGTCGCTTCGTCGGTCAGGGCGCTGCCGAACAGATCGTGAACGACTTTGAACGGGATTTTGCCCGCGGCTTTTGCGAAGTCCTTGCTGACCCATTCGGTTGGGTATCCGCCGCTGATCCATGCGGCAGCGAATTCACCGGCGCCGGCTTGCTCAACGAACGCATCGAACGTTTCGGTGTTTCCGCCGAAGTGCTTGATGATCAGTTCGATGCCGTTTCGATTCGGGCATTTTTCTTTGCGGATGATGAACTTGGTGTCGCCATTGGTTGCACCGACCGGGAAACGTTCATCCTGCTCGACCGTCGGAACCGGTCCGAGAACGAGCGTTGCTTCCGGTGCGACTTCGCGAATCGTCTTGACCAAAAGCCAAGCTTCTTCGCAGGCCATAAAGGGCGAAAGCACCACCGCGATCTTCTTGTCGCTTTGCTTCTTGGCGACATCTTCAAACCGGTATCGAACCGTTTCGGCCAATGACTCCCAGCGAAGCGATTCAAACGATTCACCGCGACGCAGTTTCAAGCGGGTCAGGCGATTCTTATCGTGAATGTATTTGAAGCCGAAGCGCCCTTCGTCGCACATCCACCACTGATTCACCCGCGGATTGAAACGCGGTTTGAGACGGTGGACATGGTCTTCGTTTTGATCGATGCGGATCGAGCAGCCGGTGCTGCAACCCGTGCAGATTGAATCGGCGCTCTTGAGGAACCAGACGCGCTGCTGGAACAGGAAGTCCTTGTCGAGCAGGCAACCCACCGGGCAGATGTCCACGACATTACCCTGCATGGGGTTCGCCAAAGGTTTTCCGGGGAACGCGTCGATCTCGGCTTTGCTGCCGCGATTGGTGATGCAAAGCTCGCCCGTGCCCGCGACTTCATCGCAGAAGCGCACGCAGCGCGAACACATCACGCAGCGGTCGGAATAAAGCAGCGTTCGCGGCCCGACATCCTTCTTGGGCGTGACGTGCTTCTGATCGACCATGCGCGATTCGCTTTTACCGAAGTGGTAGCTGTAATCCTGCAGGTGGCATTCCCCAGCTTGGTCGCATACGGGGCAGTCGAGCGGGTGATTGAGCAGGAAGAACTCCATGCACCGCTCTTGATTTTCGTGCACCTTGTCGGAATCGAAGCGCACTTCCATGCCGTCGCGCACCGGTGTCTGGCACGATGGCATCAGCTTGGGCGCCCAACCGAGTTCACCCGTCTTCGGATGGGGCATCTTCATTTCCATCAGGCAAAGACGACACGACGCCACCACCGACAGTCCGGGGTGATAGCAATAGTGGGGGACATTCAAGCCGGCTTCGAGCGCTGCCTGCAATACGGGAATGCCCTCGCGCGTTTCGACTTCCTGATTGTTGAGAATGATCTTGGCCATCAGCCGCTTCTATTCGTACGTGCAAATTCTAAACTTCAACGTCTTGCAAGTGATCCGGCATCGCCGACCGCGCCAACAGCCCGGGCGAGAAACCGACGGATCAGTTTGCAATTTCCAATGCGATACGCACTGCGTCGTCGTTTTCATTGCGAACGTAGTCTTCCAACTCGCTGCGGAATTTCTCGACGATCGTGCTGATCGCAAACGCTGCGCCATCCGACAAACCACAAATGCTCAACCCGGGCATCATTCCCATTTTCGCGGGGATTTCGCCAAGGAGTTCGATATCCTGCATTCGACCAAGCCCGCGTTCGACGCGGTTGGTCATCTTGTACATCCACGACGTGCCCTCGCGACATTGCGTACATTGTCCGCACGATTCATGGGCGAAGAACCGCGCCACGTTGCGGAGCACCTGGCGAATGTCGGTGCGATCATCGATGACGATCGCGGACGCCGTCCCCAAACCCAGCAGGCCATACTTCGCCGGATCGGAGAAATCCATTTTCATGTCAAGTTCGTCAGCCGTCAGGATGCCCATCGAAATTCCGCCGGGCATGACGGCTTTGACTTTGAGTCCATCGCGCATTCCACCGCCGAATCGATCGCTTTCGATCAACTCGCGAACGGAGAAGTCCATCGCGCCTTCGTAGCATCCCGGTTTCTTTACCGCGCCGCTAATGCAGAAGAGTTTCGGTCCGCTGCTGCCTTCGGGACCGATGCCCAAAAACCAGTCGGCGCCGCGATTGACGATGTGCGGAAGGTTCGCGAGCGTCTCGACGTTGTTGACGACCGTCGGTTTGCCGAACGCGCCTTGAATCGCGGGGAAGGGCGGTTTGATTCTTGGCCAACCGCGCTTGCCTTCGAGCGATTCGATCAATCCGGTTTCTTCACCGCAGACATACGCACCCGCACCGCGATGGATGTAGCACTCAAGGCTGTAACCGCTGTTTAGAATGTTCTTGCCGAAGTAACCGGCTTCGTAGGCCTCGTCGATCGCCTTCTGCATGATGTGATACTGCTCGGTGAATTCGGCCCGCATGTAGAGGTATGCCACCGTTGCCTGCGTGGCATACCCGGCGATCAAAATGCCTTCGAGCAACTGGTGCGGATCTTCTTCCATCAGCACGCGGTTGCTGAATGTCGGCGGTTCGGATTCGTCGGCATTGACGCAAAGATACGTGACTTCGCGATCCTTCGGCAGGAAGGTCCACTTCACGCCAGCCGGGAAGCCCGCGCCGCCGCGCCCACGCAGATTGGCACGCTTGACCACGTCGATCACGTCGTCGGGCGTGTGCTCAAGCGCACGCTTCGCGCCGGAATATCCGCCGCCCTCGACGTAGGTCGCCAGCTGCCGCGAGTTGGGCTTGCCGACGTTTTTCAGCAGTACCTTTTCGTATTCGCTCATGGATTCATCTATGCCGACGTACGGTTCGCGCCGTCGTACAAATTGCTTCGTGGTATATCAAGTTTGTCGTTGGCGTCGTCTTCCAGAATCTTGCGGACGTTGGCCGGGTCGACGCACTTGTGCATCTTCTCGTTGATCATCAAACACGGGCCATGGTCGCAGGCGGCCAGGCATTCTTCAGTCATCAAACTGTACTTGCCATCGGGTGTGGTTTCGTGGTCGCCGATGCCCAGCACCTTTTTGCATTCGTCAAGGACGCGGTCGGCTCCGAGCAGGTCGCACGAAATACTGCGACAGGCCATCACGACCTTCTCGCCCTTGGGGTGCGTCCAGAAGTGGCTGTAGAACGACACCGTATCGAACACGTCTGATGGTGTGATCTCGAGCAGTTCCGCGACTTCTTCCATCGCTTTCCAGCCGACATACCCGTGGTCGTCCTGAATCATGTGCAGCGCCGGAATCAGGACGGCTCGTTTGGTTGGATATCGATCGAAGAACCCGCGGATTTTTTCTTTCAGCGGTTCGCTCAGGCTCGGGCTTTCCTCTGCCGGTGCGTTGACTCGATCTATCGCTTTCCATGCCATGACTGCAAAGGCTCCTTAGCGATCCAATTCTGCCGCGATGATGTTCATCGAACCAAGCACCGCGATAACGTCGCTGATCTGGTGACCGATGACCAATTGCGGGAAGCACTGATAGTTGATGAAACTCGGCGGCCGACATCGCGCACGATACGCGCTGTTTTCGCCATCGCTGACAAGATAAAAACCAAGTTCACCGTTGGCGGCTTCGTTCGCGCCGTACGACTCACCGACGGGCGGTTCATGCCCGCGATTGGTCATGACCTGCTCGAAGTGGTGAATCAAACCTTCGATGCTGAAGTAGATTTCACGCTTGTCGGGCAGCGTTTTCTTATCGTCGGCCAGCACGTTGATCGGGCCTTCGGGGATGTTGTCGATGAGTTGATCGACGATCGCCAACGACTGGCGCATCTCTTCAAGGCGTACGAGGTAGCGGGCATAACAATCGCCCATCTCGCTGATCGCAACTTTGAACTGAACGCCCGAACTGTTCTTGCCATCCCAGTTGTCGGCATAGCACAGGTAGGGCTCATCCTTGCGAAGGTCGCGACGCACGCCAGCCGACCGAGCCAGTGGTCCGGTGAGTCCCCAGTCGATCGCATCGTCTTTGCTGATGTAACCGACGCCGCGGGCGCGCTCGATGAAGATGCGGTTTTTGGTCAGAAGTTTTTCAACGTCATCGAGGGCGGCTGGCAACTTCTTGCAGAAGTCGCGAACCATCGTCGGCCAGCGGTCGGAAATGTCAGCCATCAATCCGCCGACGCGCGTGTAACTGGTCGTAAACCGAGCCCCGCACAGTTCCTCAAAGATGTCGTTGATGTATTCGCGTTCGTTGAACCCGTATAGAAACGCGGTGAACCCGCCCAGGTCGAGGGCGGCCGCCCCCACGCACAACAGGTGATCCTGAATGCGGGCAAGTTCCGCGATGATCGTGCGGATGACTTTGCAGCGGGGCGTGATTTCAATACCGAACAGTTTCTCGCAGGCGTGGTGCCACGCGACGTTGTTGGCGATCGGCGACACGTAGTTCATCCGATCGGTGACGACGACATATTGATTGTAGTTCAGGTGCTCGCCGAGTTTTTCAAAACCGCTGTGCAGATAGCCAATGTGCACGGTGCAGCCGATGACCCGCTCGCCGTCGAGTTCGAGCACGTGGCGAAGGGTGCCATGACACGCGGGATGCTGCGGACCGAGGTTGAGCGTCCAGAGATCACCGCCTGGTTCCACCGGTGCATAGGTCGATGGGGCGAATTCGGTTGATGATGCCGTTTGTGTCATGAATTCTTCGGGCTCTGTCATGCTTCGGGCGTTGAAACATCGTCGCCCGCGTCTGTCGTTTATTGCTTAAGCGCTGTCGCGTGTCAGCGTTGAGTAATCTTCACGTTCACCCATGCCGCGAAGCGGATAATCCTTGCGCAACGGGTGGGCGACAAACCCTTCCCACGTCACGATCCGCCGCAAGTCGGGATGTCCGGTAAACTTGATGCCAAATAGGTCCCACACTTCGCGTTCGAGCCAATTCGCACCGCGCCAAATACCCGTCACCGACGGCACTTCGGGGTTCGGATCGTTGACAAAACACTTTGCCCAGATCCGATGACCCAACTCGATCGACAACAGTGAATACGTCACGCCAAACCGATCAGCCGCGTCGGGGAAGTCGAGATAGTCCACGCACGTCAGATCGCAAAGCTGGCTGAACTTGCAACGTTCATCCGTCCTCAAGAACGTCATCACCTCGATCAGCTTGTCGGGTGCGAGAACGATGCAGGTCTGTTCGTTTTCAGCGTTGGCTTTCTTGATCAGCGAGCGCGGAGCGAAATCGATCGACGCGAACGCATCTTTCAAAGCGGTTAATACATTGGTGGCATCCAGAGGATTCAACGTTTAATTATCCTCCGATGGAACTGACAATTGCACCAGGTCCGGTGGGGCTGCCGCCATCATGCGCATGCCCTTACCGTTACCGCGTTCGGTGCTGGGGACCACGCCGTCTTTTTCGACGATACGCTGAATGGCCATCACACCTTCGAGCAATGTCTCAGGTCGCGGCGGGCAGCCGGGGACGTACACATCGACCGGCAGAAACTGATCGATGCCCTGAACGACCGCATACGTGTCGAACACACCGCCCGTGCTTGCACATGCGCCCATGCTGATGACCCACTTGGGTTCGGTCATCTGCATGTAGATACGCTGGAGAACGGGCATCATCTTGATCGCCACTCGGCCCGCACAAATCATCAGATCGCACTGACGTGGCGTGAAGCGCATCGCCTCGGCGCCGAAACGGGCGATGTCATATCGACTCGCACCGGTGGCCATCAATTCAATACCGCAGCATGCTGTCGCAAAAGGCATGGGCCAAAGGGAATTCTTGCGCGACCAGTTGACGGTCTTTTCGCGCAGCAACCCAACCAGATGGTCGAGGCGGGTGGTGAGCACGTCCTCCTTGGAGGCCATGTGCGGGGCTGTTTCGACTTTTAGCGATCCCATTGAAACACGCCTTTCCGCCACTCGTAAACGTACCCGACCAACAGCAACGCGAAGAAAAACCCTGCACCAAGCAGCAGATACCCGGCGCTCATCGCCGCACCAGCCGCATTGCCGGCATTCTCAGCAACCGCGGCGTCGTGAAACACCAG
>JAUIEW010000339.1 GCA_030429365.1 Phycisphaerae bacterium | reverse complement strand
TGAAACCGGCAAACACCGGCCAAAACTCAAACTTGTTGGTTTTCAAAACGCCTGGATAGACAAAAAGCACTGAGAAAAGTTCTGAGAGACGCGCACACACCCACATCGCGCCCGGCATTCGATTCACATGCTCAGAAGCGCCAGTATAGCAGACGGCGATGACGAATCGCAGACACCAAACCGACCGAACAATCGAAGGACCGATAAATCGAAGAGCCTGCCAGCGGCGGTTGAGAGCGTACCTAACTCGATTCAATACCGCGAGTTAAGGCTGTGTCCGCCGAGCGAAAGCGATGCTCAAACTGCACATCAGCCGCGTCCAATTTGGGCCTTCAAAACTTGATAGACTTTGTGATTGGGCAAGTTGACACCGATTCTCAACATATTCGGCGTTTTGGATTGCCCAATGGCAGTTGGCGCAGCAAGGACAGCTGCGCATGTGGAATCCTGCTCAGGCCGCGGGACTTAGTTGTTTCGAGGAAGTTCGAGCACCGATCTTGCGAACTCGACGATCAACCGCAGTTTGTTTCCCAGCACTTCGTAATCGAGCGGTTTGGAAATGCAAAACGCGGCACCTTTGGAATAGCATAATTCGTGGAGCTTGTCCTGAGACGACGTGCTGTAGATGCAGACTGGCAGGGTACGCGTTGAGTGACTTTTTCGGATTTCCGTCAGTGCCTCAGAACCGTCCATCTGGCGCATTCGTTGATCCAGGAGCACCAGGTCTGGAGACGGAAACTCTGTCCGGTCCTCATAGACACCACGACCCAGGACATAGTCGACCGCTTCGGTTCCGTCACGAACGCAGTGCAACTCACATTGGGACGCGACATTCGGCTGATCCCGTACAGCCCGCTTCACAAGAAGCGTGAACGATTCATCGTCGTCGGCCAACAGGATTCTCAGATTTCGACTCATCGCGTCACCTCACCACTTCGTTCGAGGTCAAATGTGCGCTGGCCCGGTTGGCATGACATGCCCTTGGGGCCTGCGCGTCTAATTCTGGCTCACCACGCTGTCCATGCCGCCTGTCCCCTGCATCGCCTTGTGTACGGTATTCAACAAAGAATCTTTCCTGACATCGACCTTAGAGATGAACCCTGCAATCGTTGCACTCATCGATTTCGGCGCGATGCCTTCACCCTGTCCGGTCACCACGACGATCGGGACTTGAGACCCCATCACTGTGCGAATTCGACGCACAAGTTGGAATCCATGCCCGTCGGGCAGAGACAGATCAAGAAGGACCAGATCAAAGAACTCGCTGCCAAGTCGCGACTCGGCTTCGGCAATTCCTTTAACGCACGTGGTCGAGAATTCATCCCCGAGGTAGCGTTTCACGGTCTTTGCGTCGAGGGCATCATCTTCAACCAACAACACGCGCGGTTTCTTTGGCGCCATGAGTTTCTGCGTATCCACATCTTCGATCGGGATTCGAGCGATGAACTTCGCCCCTTCGCCCAACGCTGACTGGATTGAAAGCGCACCACCAGAACGGGTGATCAGCCGACGGGCTGCGACCAGTCCGATCCCTGAGCCCTCTGACATGTCGGGGTCGAGGCGGCGGAATGGTTCGAAGATCTTTTGGTGATTTTCTGGCGAAATCCCCTTTCCGTTGTCGCGGATGGAAAGCTCAAGGGTGCCCTCGTTGATGAGACACGTGATGTCGATGCGGGGGTTCTCGTCTGTTGTACCGTATTTCAAGGCGTTCTCCATCAGATTCACAAACGCCTCTTCAAGAAACGCCCTTCCGATGTGAATGCGTCCAGCGTCACAGATGCAATTGATCCGGACACCTCGTGCATCTGCGTCCTTTCGGAATCGGTCGACCAACTGATCAAGCCACATCTGCAAGTCCACTTCGTCTTTGACCGTTTCGCGGCGGGTCATACCTGACACGTGGGCAAGGTCCACGAGCATGCGCTTCATCCGGTCACATTCACCGAGCGCCTTCGAGACAATCTCGGAATCCTCGGGGTCAGCATCCGCTGTTTTGGAATCAGTGTTGATGAGTTTGAGCAAACCATCAAGCGCCGCCACTGGACGTTTTAGATCATGGGCGACGATTGAAAACAGATCTTCGAGTTCTTCACGCTGTCGCGACAATTCGCGATTCGCGTAGGCCAACTGATCATTGGCCATCCGCGTCATTTCCTCCGCATTCTTGATCGCGGTGACATCAACAAACGTCACCACGACGCCACTTTGCTCACCCGAGTGGGCCATGTATGGCAGGATTCGTACCATCAACCAATTGCCCCGTGTGCCGCGTTGCTCACGCTCGATCGGTTTGCCCGTATCGATGACACGCCTCACGTCCGAAAGGAACTCGGTCCCCAGGTTGTGCGCGAAATGTTCGATGGATCGGCCAACATCATGCTCCATGAGCTTGATAATTTGATCGACCGCCGGCGTGAACTTGCGAATGCGCAATTCGGTGTCGAGGAACAGCGTGCCAATATCGATGTTATGCAACAGGTTGTCGAGATCCGCAGCCAGCACAGCAAGTTCTTGAATCTTGCTCTGGTACTCGACGTTGATCGTATACAATTCTTCGTTGACCGACTGAAGCTCTTCGTTGGTGCTCTGCAGTTCTTCGTTGGAAGCCACGAGTTCTTCATTCGTGGACTGCTGCTCTTCATTGGACGACTGCAACTCCTCAATCGTGGCCTGAAGACTTTCACGCGTCTGCTGAAGTTCCAGCTGCAACTCATTCATGCGGAGCGTCGTGTCCTTATCAAGCGACGCCTGATCGGGAAGCGGTGCAATCTCTCGGTTGGGGCTCGGTTCAATGACGATCAAAATACGTTCCGACACGGCGCTGACCGCTGGCAGGGTCAGCAGCTTCACCGTCACATGTTTCGGTGGTGGACCGCTCAACCGAATGGCATAATGAATGTCTTTTCCTTCACGGCGCAAACGCTGTATCCCGGTCGTCAATGCCGCGGTCACGTCTTCATGCACCATCCGCATGATATCTGTCGTGATTTTTCCTTTGGGCACCTGGAAAATCCCCAGCTGATCACCCAATATCTCAATCACATTGCCATCGACTCCAACGACGGCCGCCGATTTCCCGTCCTTTTCAATGACCGAATCAAGAATCTGCCGCAGCGACGCATCTCGGTCACGATCATTCGCCGCCAATGTGGCGCGAGAGGCGGCCACCACGGGATCACGCAACCCAGCCCGCCGACGCATTGACGGAAGGATGACGCTACGCATCTTGCGGAAGAGCTTGAATCTGGAATCGACCACATCGAATTCCGCGCCCAACCGCCCCATGGCTTCAGCCGATCCGAGAAACACCGTCCCGCCGGTCTTCAAAGAGAAGTGCAGCGATGCCAACACGCCTTCCTGTGCAGGTTGTTCAAGGTAGATCAAGAAGTTCCTGCAACTGACCAGATCGATTTTTGTAAATGGGGGATCTGTAACAAGGTTGTGTTGCGCGCAGATGACAAGCTCTCGAATCGCGGGCTTGATGGTGACCGTATCGCCATTGTGGACGAAGTACTTGGCGAGACGGACAGGACCAATCTCTGCAATTCCCGCCGCTGGATACGTGGCTTTGCTGGCACGGGCGAGCGATTCTTCGTCAATATCGGTTGCGAAGATCTTGAGTTCGCGCTTGACTCCCGACGTTTCCATCGCATCAAGGGCCAAGATCGCCAACGAATAGACTTCCTCACCAGATGCGCAAGCAGGAACCCAAATGCGAAACTGTCCTTCGCTGCTCTTCGGGAGCATCTCCGACGCGAGGTGCCGCTGCAATCGTTCAAAGGCTTCCTTGTCTCTGAAGAATCCAGTGACGCCGATAAACGTATCTTGTCGCAACGCTTTTGCCTCGGCGACATCTTTTTCGAGCCGCTTCACATACATGGGAACCGCAGAAATCCCCAGAAGCGCCATACGCCGCCGCACCCTCCGATGCAACATTGACGGACGCAGGTAGCTCAAATCAAGTTTGAAATGGGCCCGCATCATGTCGAGCACGCCGGCCATGTCGTCCACGGCGATTTGTTCATCTTCCAACTCGATGCTGGCGTCATAGTCGTCCGGGACTTTGGCAACGATGCTGGCGACCTTTTTGGCAAGTTGCTTCGGATCGGCACTGGAATCAACGATTCCCGAATCCAATGCACTTCTCGGCATGCCATCGAACTTTGCGGACGAGGGATCCTGCACCAAAACGATTCCACCTGCATCCTTCAACTCGCGAATGCCGCGTGAACCATCGCTTCCTGTTCCGGAAAGAATCACTGCGATCATGCGGTGGGC
>JAUIEW010000338.1 GCA_030429365.1 Phycisphaerae bacterium | reverse complement strand
AATCGACCCCACGCCAATCACTGTCGCTCGATAGTGCGCGAGTTTATCGGGTGGAATGATATCGCGTTGACGGATGTCGCGGTCATTTAGATTCTGCATTTAAATTCCTCCCATGGATCGATTTCGAAATCGAAGGCCGTATCATCAAACAACTCACAATCGCCACAGTCCAGCGCGCCGTCACGCTGTGCCACGCCGTCCGAATCGAACTCAAGAAGTCCGCGCGAAACGATTCGTTCCACATGAATGTTGGCTTCGTATTCTTTATGCCATGCTTCGTGATCACTTCCTTCAAACGGAATCGAATAGTCGACTGCAACCGGTATCTCAATGCTTCCGCCGGGGCCGCTGTTGAAGCGAAGACGGCAGTAGGTCTGGCCACCTCGCGCCACGATGACCATGGCAGCCCAATCAGAAGCACCAAATACACGGCCGAAAGTTTGTTCGTCTGTCGGGCTTGGTAACGGGCACTCACCAGGATGCGAATGAATCCAGAGTCGCGCAAACTCCGCAGGCGAACGGTTCATGTCAACTTGTTCATCGAAGAATTCCGCGACGGCGTCATCGTCGAACTCCACACTGACAACTGACGCCCTCTGTTTAACCGTCACAAAATCTTCAACGAGCAAAAGATCGTCTTTTCGGCTGACTCCAAAACCGCCGATCTCGGTGTCACCGGCATCACGCAAGTACAAGATTTTCGCCCAGGCGTTTGGACTAAATCGTAACGACGGCGCTGCCAGGCTTTGATACGCGGTCCGTTGCTTCTTGGAATTTGCTGGGTTGGTTTTCAATTGCTTCTTGTTCGGCATCGTTTTCAATCTCCTCATTCTCGCTGTCCTCAAGACAACTTGGGCAGAGTTCATTTTCCAAACAGCTTGCGCACGCCAACTCGCCGCACCCGTCACAGAAACTCTGGCAATCCGCGCAAATCCGATCGTCGCATATCGCACAACTGGACAGGCAACCAAGGCACATCGATTCGCCGCAATCACGGCATCCTCCGATGCAGTCGTCACAAAAACACTTGTCACACAGCTCGCAGTAAAAGGAAGCGTCCTCGCTTGCAATAACGCCGCAGTCATCACATGCGCGGCCATTCCAACTCTCGATCGCGCAATATGGCGAATCGCTTCCGTACGTGCGCAGCACTGCTGCGACGATTTGAAACGCATCTGCAATTCGATGTTCCCTCAGGGCCTTGCGCAACGGTTCGGTGGCGTCACCGAGGCACACGCGCCCATCATTGACATGGGGATGCACAATAAGGTCGTCGAGCGCGCAAGGATTGGGTTCGAGTGCAATGACTTCAAGCTTGTTTTCGTCGCTGTCGGCCGCAACCAAGGCGAGATCGATACGAATATCGAACCGTCCGAGATCAAGCCCTTCGAGCGTGATGGATTCGGTTGTCGCGCAAAGAAATCCGGATCGCTTGTCGTATCGGACTTCGCCGAACTCCTCTTCGATCTCACGGAGTTCGGATAGGATTTCATGAGCAGTCGCATGACGACTTGCTCGGGGGGTTAGATCATTGGCTAATCGTGATACCATTAACTCCATGCGGCACAGCTGACGAACCAGTTGATGTCGCTTTGCGATCGCCGCAAGACGCCACTGTTGGCCAATGCATCGCCGAAACTGCCTGCACGATTTTTGAAAATCGGGGAATTCGCCAATCAGCAAGTGAAGAGAATCAGGTGATCGATTGCAATGCTCATCGCGTTTCAATACCGCATGGATTTGGCCCGCCATGCGGGGTAGGTGTCTTGGGTTCGAGGTCAAAGTGTTCGGTCCTTTCAAATGAAACAAGCCGGTGGCGCGACAAGCGCGCCACCGGCCTTGTAATCTTGAACTGTGAATTCGAACTTGGATGAACCGTCGTAACTAAACGACCGCACCCTCGATTTTCGTGGGCGTGATCGTTACGCGATCACCTTCCTGCAATATCTGATCCCGCGAAGTAGGCAGACGATTAACGCGAATCAGATAGTCTTCGGCCCTGCCGTCTGGTATTTTTTGCGTGAAGAGTTTGGCGACCGTTGTGCCTGTTTCAAGGTCGATGTAATCGGCGAATCCGCCACCATGATTGTTGATAAACATGATGCGCATGAATTGGTTCCTTTCAGATTGAATTGATTTTGAAGTTGGTGTTACCTATATGGGTTAGCGTGTTGACAGTTGGCGTTGATTCAAACCAACTTAAAGCCCGAAGATGCGCTCGGTGCTGCATTTCCACGATTGCAGCGGCCGCGACATGATGCACTTTTGCAGCGACGTGTTCGAGTTCGCAATCCATGGCGGATTGCGACTTCATCGACAAGATTCTGGCTGTTACAAAACAGCAAATGGCGCTCTCTCGGAGTGACGTCATCGATCGTCATAATCACGATAATCTCCTTTAAAAGAGTCTGCGCGCAACTCGGGCGCAGTTGATTTGTGCGACTAGATTCATGAACACTTGGTGAGTGATTTACTGGAATTGGCGTTGTTGGTGTGCTTCAAAAATCGTTGCTGTTGTTGTCGAAGTTGATGAAGACAAGCAAGGCCACAACCATCAATACAGTTGCCGTCAGCGAAACACGATAGACGACAATCGCATTAAACAAGAAACCCGCCAACAGCAGAAATTTGTCGCCTGGTTCTAGGGGCGGTCGAAACGCCGATTGGGACGCGAGTTGTGCTTTTCGCGGTGAGAACCCATTGATTTGACCTGCCCAAAACTTGATGCGATGCACCGAATCAATGTTTGAAGCAGACGCTTACAGGGCCTGAGCACGAGCGCTCGCGCCAAGGCGAGCCAATCATCGAATGGATCGCGCGGCGGTGACGGTCCGCTGTGGGGACGGTTTCGGTGACGGCGATTCGAGTTCATGTTGAACCTCCTTTAGGATTGAGGAACTTGCCGCCAACACGCATTGGCAGCGAGTACAGAAATGGCATGGGTCGAGTTCGTACTGCTAGCCGATACGAATCCGTCGCCAATATGAATCGATGTGGCGCGTCTTGCGAAACTGCCGCCCAGGACCATACGGCTGCTGGCGTCTGTGGTGACGTACACGTTGCTTGATACCCGTCGAATTGAGTTTGGAACCAAAGATCGTTTGCTTACCGAACATGTGATGCCTCCTGAAAATGAAAAAGAACGACCCGAAACACACCGCGTGTTTCATCGTCGCTCTTGCGTTGTCTTGGATTCTGGTTGTTGCGGATCGAATCGGCGAGCTACCGTCGCCCGCGTCGATTTGGAATTGAAGAGTTACGATGGAATTGGTGGCAGGAAGAACGCCGCGAACGACCTGTCTGAGTGCTAATCTTCTCCACTTAATATACGACAGAATGCATCAAGAATGAACCACTCTACGATCGACTGCTTTTGGGTATTTTGGCACGCATTACGTCGATCTACTAGAAACTATTGGAGCCGCCTGTTGTGTCAATCGCTTTTGCTCATCAGTCTCCTGTCTGCGGCAATTCGCGTTTCGAGTCCATCGATCCATTCGGGGGCGTACTTTTTCGCCAGGCTCAGCGCCTCCTCGTGATATTGAAGTTGCATTTTCCAAAGATGCAATGGAATCAAGCTTGGGTTTTCAAAGACCTCGCGTTCTGTCCTGGCGTACTGGGCGAACGTTTGTTCATACTCGGCTTGCTGTTTCGCAAACGCCCGAATCGCCGGATCAAGCGCTACGCCGTCGGTCTTTGTGAATGCGCCTTCGGTTTCTGCAAGTTGGTCGAGAGTAGCGGCTGCCGACCTTTTGAAATTCTCACCATGGGCGTCGGCAATCAATAAGAATGCGCCACGATTGGCGAACGCTTCCGTGTCAGACGAAGGAACCCTATCGCTTCCACCGAAGATGCCATTGAATACAAGGTATCCGACAAAGCCCATCACAACCCACATCCAGATTTTCATCTGTGGGGTTTCGACTGTCTGCTGTTGTTCGGGATGCCGTGATTCGGCGGGCAATGCATTCCGGCACGTTGGGCATTGTGCACCGCCCAGACTCGCACCTTCTGGGATACCAACCATTTGGTTACAAACACTAGAGGCTATCCCAAAACCGGTTTGAGCAATAGTAGTGTGCATCCGAGGTGTAGGAATCCTTGGAATAGCTTGGTTGATTTTTCCCAGCGGATGCAGAGGCGTCGAAAGTTTTGAATCCAGGATATGGTGCGTTCAACCGTCCAGCGTCGTTTGTATCTTCGCATGGTTCGGCCGTCCTGGGTCTTGTGTTCGGGTTTTCGATTCTTGCGGTGTGGTGCAATCATCTCGACGCCTAGCGCATCCATCCGTGCATCGAGTTCGTCGCTGTCGTAGGCTTTGTCGCCAATGAGACGT
>JAUIEW010000337.1 GCA_030429365.1 Phycisphaerae bacterium | reverse complement strand
GCTCCCCTACCTGACACCGTATCGAGCGTGTAAGTCATTGGTCAACGTCAAACCTGAGGTGCCCATGAAAATCCTTGTTACTGGCAGCGCCGGGCACTTGGGCGAGGCGTTGGTTCGCACGCTTTCGGGCCGGGGGCACTCCGTCCTCGGGATCGACATCGTTGAATCCGAATTCACGCACCGCGTCGGCTCCATCATCGATCGTACGTTTGTCGCTGACTGCCTTGCCGGCATCGATGTTGTGCTTCATGCGGCGACGCTGCACAAACCGCATGTCGCCACCCACTGCCGGCAGGAATTTGTTGACGTGAACATCACCGGCACGTTGAACCTGCTGGAGGAGGCGGTGGCGGCTGACGTTCGATCGCTCATCTTCACGAGCACGACCAGCACCTTCGGGCACGCGCTCACCCCGTCAGCCGGCGAACCGGCGGCTTGGATCACCGAGGATGTTGTGCCCATTCCCAAAAACATCTACGGCGTCACCAAGTTAGCCGCAGAGAACCTGTGCCAGTTGTTTCATCGCAAGTTCGATTTGCCCTGCCTCATCCTGCGGACATCTCGCTTCTTTCCCGAAGCCGACGATCGAAAGGAAATCCGCGACGCATACGACGACGCCAACGCCAAAGCCAACGAATTCCTCTATCGCCGCGTGGATATCGAAGACGTCGTCAGCGCCCACCTGCTCGCGATCGAAAAAGCCGCATCGATCGGGTTCGGCAAGTACATCATCAGCGCGACGACGCCCTTCACGCAGGACGACCTCCCCGGACTGCGAAAGAACGCAGCGGCTGTGCTGCAGTTGCACGTCCCCGAATATGAAGCCGATTACGATCGCCGCGGCTGGCAGATGTTCCCGACGATCGACCGCGTGTACGTCAACCAAAAAGCTCGCGACGAACTCGGCTGGCAACCGAAGCACAACTTCACCGATGTGCTCAGCCGCCTGAAAGCCGGCGGTGAAGTGCTGAGTTCGATGGCGCAAACGATTGGCCGCAAAGGTTATCATGCAACAAAATTCGACGAGGGGCCTTATCCGGTAGACACGTAGGCCCGCAGATCTGGGTGGCGTCTCGATTGCCGACCATTTCGTTGACGGCCCATCGCGCGGGCGATACGATCATCCGTTGCTTTTGCACCACCGAATCCGCAACACGGAGGTCGAAAAATCATGTCCGATTCCAACGCCACCACGTCCGCCGAATCCGTTCCCGAACCGACATCTCCCAAACGTCGCAAAATCTGGCGATACATTCTCGGGGTGCCCGCGTTCCTGTTCGTGGCGATTCAATTCATCCCCTACGGCCACAACCACACCAACCCGCCGCCAACCGCAAGCGTCACGTGGGACAGCAAGGAAACGGAGAACCTCGTCCGCGCCGCATGTTACGATTGCCACAGCAATGAGACCGTCTGGCCCTGGTATAGCAACGTCGCGCCGGTGTCATGGTTGGTGCAGCGCGATGTCGATCATGGGCGCATGGAACTTAATTTCTCCGAAGGGAATCTCCGCGAAGTCGACGAAGCGGCAGAACTGATTGAGAGCAATAACATGCCGCCATGGTTCTACCGCCCCATGCACAGCGGCGCGAAACTGTCAGCCGCCGACAAGGAAACCCTAATCAAAGGATTCGCCGCAACGTTTGACAGTGCGACACATCACGAAGAGCACGAAGACTGAGACTGCTCATCGTTCCGACATTTCCATCACAACATACGCGGCGCTGTCGCAGTGAATTTTCATTCTTCATAGTTGCGTTGTGGTATTTGTGTTGTATACTCAGTTGAGAGGTATGAAATGATGAATCGCAACGCACTATATTATTATCTATTGCTGCTGCCCGGAGGTGGGTTCGCCTAGATAGCGTGCGTTGATTCTTTATTCGCAGGTGCAATGTCTCGGTGGTTCCCGCAACGACCGAGGCTTTTTTTGTGCCCTCACTTTCCGATGTGACCGCACTTCGTCAAGGTCGTTCAACCAACACCAGACATGCAAGTTCGCGTTAACAGTTAACTGGAAACAACTCCAGTTCGCTGCACGGAGAATGTACGTCTCGAAAAACTGATGGAAGAAAGCGGCCAGGTAGCCCAATTGGCAGAGGCGCAGCGCTCAGAACGCTGATAGTGTGGGTTCGACTCCCTCCCTGGTCAATCGCGCGGAAGGTGCGCGCATCGGCAGGCCGGGTGGCCCAACTGGCAGAGGCACTCGATTTAAGCTCGAGCAGTTGAGGGTTCGACTCCCTCCCCGGCCAATGCAGTAGACACAAGCAAGCAATCGCGGTGGTAGCCCAATTGGCAGGAGGCACGAGAATGAGGTTCTCGACAGTGTGGGTTCGAATCCCTCCCACCGCATTGGATAGTTGCATGATTTCAAAACGGGAGCTTTTCCTCACGGCGGATTGTAAATCCGTTGTCGAAAAACAAGTGAGGTGGCCGACGAGAGGTTCAATTCCTCCAGCTCCCATCGATCGTCTGAATTGTGACGTCATACGAATTAACAAGACCCCTGAACAGGGGAATTGCTCGAGCGTCGCCATTTGCGTACAAACGATATTCTTGGCAGCGAGCAACGCATCGCGCGATCGGGTACGCCCGCCGCCTGCGACGATGCCCCATCCACACTCCTCCTCCTGGGCAGTGACGCGGTCGGAAAGGTTAAAGGGCCGGACGGACCCGTCGCTAGCCTTGGAGGACGGGTGAGCACTTACCCCGATTGGTTTCCGTTGCGAAATGCGAGGCACTTGGCGATAAGCTGCGCCCGAGAGTTCACGCCGAACCGGCGGTAAAGTTCTTTGACGTAATCGTGGAGCGTGTAAACGCTCAAGCCCAGATGATTCGCGGCTTGTTTCTCGGAGTCGCCGGCGATCAGCCGTTCCAGCGTCTGCTGCAATCGCGGCGATAGTGGCCGCTTGTCCGTCGGCATCCCGATTCCATCTTCGTTCTCAAACTGCCGATAGAGCCATGCAAGTTGATCGTGCATCAACTCGACGAGATTCAACTCGCGCTTCCCGAATTGCCGATCCTCCCATGCGCGATTCATCCCAAGTCCGACGATCAGACCCGGTTTGGAAAGTGGAAAGTAAGCATAGATGCTGTCATCGACCAAGGTGAATTGCTTGCGAAATTCCGCGACGTGGGCGCTGCCATACCAATCGCGATCGGACACATGCTGGCGGCGGGCGAAAACGATCGGCTTCTTGCAATCGTGAACGGTCGCTTCCACCAGCGGATCTTTGATGATTTCCGAATCCACATATTCTGCAAACCCGCGCAACGCCACACTGCTGAAGTCACCGCCAGTCACACTATGTAGAATTTCCGGATCGCTACCTTCGCGAAAGTCGGACATCACGCAAAGCAAGCCATTCTGCGCGCCGATCAATTCGCACATCCCATTGATCAGATGATTGGCTCGAACAGATAACGAAGGAGGCAACTCATGCAACTCCCCCGCCAACCGCAAAGCGCGGCGAGCGTCTTCTATCAGAATGGAACCTGACTTGGACATGGTTACACATCATTATACCAAGTTACCCGATGCAAAGTATCGATTATATCCAGACAGCTTTAACACAACAACGATATAGAAGACGCGAATTCGAAGCTTGTCGTCTAGGTCCGTAGAAATTGCTCCATGAACTCTCGGTATTCTTCCTTCATGGGAAGCTCCAGGTCTCGGTAAATTCTGCGTCTGGTTGCCGGCGAAGCTTCGCCGGTCATCGGATTGATTCCATCTTTTTGAAATGACTCCCAGTAGAGGCCGACACCACGTTTTTGCCAAGTTGGCAAGTCGTTGAAGTTGATCCCGTTTTGAAACAGCAGTTCGTTTTTGTTGGCAACCGACATTCCGACGAGTTGCTGCGTTGCTTTCCCCGCCGATGCCCCTTTGTGCCGAAGGCGCCAATAGCAGTGGGCGTTGAGCGCGTTGCGATGCGCATCCTCACTTCGCCATGAGAAGTAGTCCAGCACATCATGCTTGCGCGGAAGTTGACAGACACGACAATCGAACGAAACACATGCGCCCATCAGCAGCGAAAACTTGGCACTCGCTTCTCCGGCCAAAATGGAATTGAACTTACGAAGTTTCCGCCCGAACGCATCTTCATCCGGATCGAACAAAAGCGAAATCTCATCACTTTGCGTATAACCATAGGCAACGCGAAAACCAGATTCCATCAAGTGCACTACCGTCTCGACCATCGCATCGCGAAACCGCACATCGAACGGCGCCTCAAGGTCCAGACGTTCCTTGGTTAGTCGGGTGAAGTTGCGGCCATCCAGCCGAGCAACGAGGTAGATACCCGGAATAGCGCAGTGATCGTGCGACGTCTCAAAAACACGCATCCGTTGATCGAG
>JAUIEW010000336.1 GCA_030429365.1 Phycisphaerae bacterium | reverse complement strand
TGGCGCTGGCGATATCCAGGCCGGCAAGACCAAACGCGCCACGCCCAAGTCCCTACAGGGCGTTGACCTTTCCGACATCGGGGATGTTAAGCTATGAGCGCGCCCGCACTGCAAACATCTTACGAGGGCAACATCCAGTGGGCGTGGGACGCGACCAGCCTCAAGCGTGCAAGCACGTGCGCCCGCAAGTATTACTACGAGAACATTTGTGGGTGGCAGGCGCAAAGTAAATCCGTCCACCTGTGGTTCGGCGGCATCTACGCCAGCTCCCTCGAGTTGTTCCACAAGCTGCGCGCGCAAGATATGCCCCGTGAGGAAGCCATCCTCGATGTCATCCTCTATGCCCTACGCGAAAGCTGGGACTTCGATCTTGACGATGCGGGCGAGCCCATCCCCGGCAGCGGCAGCCCCCGCACCTTCGACAACCAGTACAAGACCCGTGAGAACTTGATCCGTTCCCTCGTGTGGTACTTTGAAGAGTGGCGTGACGAACGCGTGACGACCCTGCGGTTGCAATCCGGCGAGCCTGCGGTTGAGCTATCCTTCCGCATCCCCCTTGACGACGACATCTTCTATTGCGGCCACCTCGATCAGGTCGTTCAGGATGAGGACGGTAACATCTTCATTCACGACCAGAAAACCACCACGCAGGGATTGGGCAGCTACTATTGGAACCAGTTCAAACCGGACATCCAATTTGCAGGCTACACCTTCGCGGGCAAGACCGTCCTCAACACTCCCATCAATGGTATCTTTGTCGATGCCTGTCAGGTGCTTGTCGGCTCATCACGGTACGGCCGGATGCCCATCTTCTTCCAAGACGCCGAGCTCAACGAGTGGTACGATGAAGTGATGGAGCTGGTCGAACGCTTTCGCGGCTATGCGGAAAGAGAGTACTGGCCCCGTGACACAACCGCCTGTGGCAATTACGGCGGGTGCGAGTTCCGCCACATCTGTTCGCGCCCACCTGAGTTTCGCGACAATTTCCTTCGGGGTGACTTCACCAAAGCGCCCCGCTGGGACCCGATTAAACCTCGCTAGGAGCGACAGCAATGATTAAAGCCTGGGTTCTCTACTTTGACGACGCCGACAACGAGTTCCATTTCCAGGAGCTCGACGGCCAGTCCTATGACAATACCGATCCCAAGAGTTGGGGTCTGCACAAATCTTGCAGCATCATGTTGGTGCTGCACAACGCCCAGTTCATCCAAGCGTGGCTGTATGGGACAGAGGTGAAACGCTGATGGCCCCGCTCTCCTCCCACCAGTCGGGCGAGTTCTGGAAGCTCCTTTACGTCGGCGACAGCGGTAGCGGCAAGACCGGCTCCCTCGTCAGCCTGGTCAAGGCCGGCTTCAAGTTGCGCGTCCTCGATCTCGACAACGGCCTGGACGTGCTGTCGCAGTTCGTCCGGCACGAGTGCCCCCACCTGATCGAGCAGGTCGATTACATCACCCTGGCCGACAAACGCGTGGGCACCGCTGCTGGCATCATCACGACCGCCACCGCGTACCTCAAGGCCGTGCGCTTTTTGAACAAGTGGGATGATGAAAGCAAACCAAGCGAGTGGGGGGCTGACACCGTGTTCGTCCTCGACAGCCTGACCGGTTTGGGCCAGGCCGCATACGCGTGGGCTGAGGGTCAATCTCCGGGCGCGAAAGATAAGCGCCAGCATTACTTCGCGGCGCAACAGTCAGTCCTGCAGTTGATCCAACTGATCATGTCGAGCGAGTTCCACACGAACGTGATCATCATAACCCACATCAACTGGAAGGAACAGTACGACGACAAGGGCAACATCACCGACCGCAAGGGCTTCCCGTCCGCAATCGGTTCCGCTCTCGGCCCGGAAATCCCCAAGTATTTCAACACGATCCTGATGGCCGATAAGCTCGGCACGGGCAAGCAGGTCCAGCGCAAAATCCACACCCTCCCCACAGCAGCCGTGGACCTAAAGAATCCCGCCCCCTTCAAGATCGACAGCACTTACGACCTCGGTACCGGGCTCGCCGAGTACGTGAAGCAACTTCAAGCAGCCCTCTAACCTTGCAAGGAACTAACAACCATGGATTTTTCCGAAGTACTATCTGTGAAGGTCGCCGATGTTGAGCCGGTACCGCTTATCCCGGCCGGCCACTACATCTGGAAGCCGACCCGTTACAGCTTGGACGACTTCACTTCCAAGAAGGACGGGACCGAATACAAGGCCGTGAACATTTTCTGCCAGGCCGTCAACGCCTGCAGTGATGTCGATCCCGAGATGCTCAAGGAGTTCGGCGGCGTCAAGAATGCCAGGAATAAAATCAACTTCATGTGGCAGAGCAGCGGCGATGATGACGAGGCGAAAGCCGCCGCGATCAAGGCGCAAAACCAGCTGCGTCGCTTCCTCATCGACCACTGTGGGATCGAGGATGGCGGCCAAAGCCTCGGCCAAATGCTTGACGGCGCGATGAACTCGGCCAACTTTCTTGGCGACATCAAGTACCGCAAGGACGAACGCGATCCGGAAATTCTCTACGCTGAGATCGGCCGGACTGCGCCTGTGACTGACGCGCCGGAATAAGGCGGGCGCGCAGTACTTTAGTTCCTGAGCAAGAACGGAAACTGCTCACAGAACACGGGAGACGAAGATGGAAATCGAAGAAGCCGACATCGTTCAAATCACGAACCCGGAACACCATTGGTATCCATGCCTAATCGTCGTCAACGAGGTGAAGTCTTTCGGGTGTCAAGGATACGCGGTCATTCCGAGCAATGGTCAAGAGCGAGCAAATGGTCAGGCTTTCATTCGCCTCGATAGCAACGACTTCGAAAAGGTCGGTCGCGCCATCGTTGTTTTAGCCTAACCCCTCAAACACATACGGACGGGAGATAGACGGATGGTCACTGACAAAGAAATACGAGAGACGCTTGCTGCGTTCAACACCGCTATCAACGAGCCGGTAATTGATGAATGCCTTCGTTGCGGCGGCAAGGGGTATCACCACGGATTTGGCGAAACCGGCCACGATCCGGACTGGTGTCTCGACTGCGGTGGCGGTGGCTACAACGTCCGTCCCGGTGAAGAAGAACGGGCAATGAAAGCCGCACTGGAAACGTTCGTCGCCCTTCAAAAGAAGGACTCCGAGTCATGACCGACCACCAGCTTGATTTCGAAAGAACAACCCAATGACCACCACCTTCCAGCTCTACCCAATCACCGAGATAACAGTCAATCGCGAGGAGCGCCACCGCACCGTCGTTGACGACCTCGAGGGCCTCAAGCAATCAATCGCGACCGTCGGCTTGCTCAACCCCATCATCATCGACCGCGACGGCACACTCATCGCAGGCGAGCGGCGCTACAACGCGTGCCTCCAGCTCGGCCTGACCTCCATCCCCGTCCAGTTCCGCGATGACCTGCCGCGCCTGGCCCGCGAACAGATTGAGCTGGATGAAAACATCAAGCGCAAGCAGTTGTCATGGGAGGACGAGGCCCGTGCGGTGCTGCGCTTCTACGAGATCGGGCGCGAACTTAACCCCGAGTGGTCATTCGACAAAACCGCGAACGAGCTTGGGATGAGTCAAACACAAGTCATTCGCCAAGTGCATGTCGGGCAAGCCCTTATCGAGGGCGATCCACAAGTTTGCGGCGCGGACCGCTTTTCCGTTGCGTATGGTATACTCGAACGCCGCAGCGCACGGGCCAGTGATGCGGAGGAAAACGCCCTCAATGAACTGCTCGAGCGCCCAGCGCCTGAGGTAGCGGGTGAGTTGGCGAATGAGGTGGAGGACGAACCACAGGCTGTCGCGACACGTACGCCGGTGAAATGTACTGACTTCACCGAGTGGGTTATGGGCTATCGCGGCGCGAAGTTCAACTTCATCCACTGCGATTTTCCCTACGGCATCGATGCGGACAAGCACGATCAGGGTGCGGCGCAAGCAATGGGCGGGTATGAGGACACCCTCGATTACTACCGCCAGCTCGTCACGACCTTCCTTTCCCGCCAGGATGCATTCATCGCGCCGTCCGCCCACTGCATGTTCTGGTTTTCCATGCGCCACTACCAGTGGACAAAAGAAGCATTCGAAGAGGCCGGTTGGTCCGTCAACTACATGCCTCTGCTTTGGGTCAAGTCGAACAACGCGGGTACCTTGCCCGACCCCAAGCGCGGCCCGAGGCAAATCTACGAGACCGCCCTGCTCTGCTCTCGCGGCGACCGCTTTATCGTTCGCGCCAAGAGCAACGCCTTTGCCGCCCCGACCACCAAACAGTTTCACATGAGCGAGAAAAATGTTGACATGCTTGCGAAGTGCCCCTCGCTCATCCACTATGTAATTTTGGATGCCATCATATTCTTGATCAATTTGATTACACTGTTAAATATTTAAACG
>JAUIEW010000335.1 GCA_030429365.1 Phycisphaerae bacterium | reverse complement strand
GCAGTCCTTGGGGCTGACAATGGTTGCTATCGTGTAGTTGTAATGTCGATACGCATCGGGATCCGACTGCTCAGCACCGTGGCATTCGTAGCATCCCACGTTCGCGCGGTAGTGCTTGCTTTCGCCCCATTGCTGGTAGAGCGCGCGGCTTTCCTTCTTGTGGCATTCGATGCATTCTTTGCTTGCTTTGCTGATTTCCGGCAGCCCGATGGCTTGCCCGAAGGCGGACAGCGGTGCAGCGGCCAGCAGCAAGACAATCACCGCATCAAGCCTCATCCAACCACGAAGTCGTGCAAAAGAAACAGTCATGACCAGTCTCCTTGTTATTTTGCGATTGCCCCTGCAGTAGCCGCCTGAGGGGTTACGTTGTCATTGAGAGTTAGCTGTCCGGTGAGAACAGGAACGGATATGCGAACGAAAATCGTGTAGAGCAACAATCCAAAGGCCCAAATGCCAAAGCAGACAAGAGCTTCATTGAGCGTGGGTTGATATTCGACCATCTCGCCGAGCGGCGTTGGAATGAAAGCTGGAACAACCAGACCCATTCCTTTTTCGATCCAAATGCCCACGACCATCAACACGCAGGCAATGTTCAAGAATCGCAAGCTCTGTGTGAACGGGAGGTACAAAATGATTAGTGCGATCGTGTTGAGCGTGATGGCCGTCCAGATCCAGGGCACCAATCCGTGGTGACCGTGCAGGCCAAGGAAGAGGTACTTGGTTGAGGCCAGGTGAGCCGAGTCGGCATAGAACTCTGTGAACAACTCGCACACCAGAAGGAACATGTTTACGGTCATCGCGACGGTGACGATGTTACGCAGCAAGCGAAGCGCCTCATTGCTGACTTGATATCCGGCGTATCGACGGATGACCTGGAGCGTCAGGATGATAAACGCAGGACCAGCCGCAAACGCCGAAGCCAGAAAGCGTGGGGCGATGATCGCAGTGTTCCAGAAGGGGCGCCCGCCAAGCCCGACGAATAAGAACGCCGTTACAGTATGGATGCTGATTGCCCAACCAATCGCGACGAATACAAAAGGCACATAGAAGCGCGGGCTGGGCTTGCGATTGCGGTACGCGGCGTAAACCAAGTAGCCGCAGATGTGAAGATTCAAGAGCAGGTATCCGCCCAGCGCGATGACGTCCCAGGTCAACATCGACACCGGGAAATTAAACCGCCAGAAGATGTGCATGAAACGATCGGGACGACCGAGGTCCACCTGCACAAAGAGTAGACACATGACGATCGCGGCCACGGCGAACAACTCGCCGAAGATCACCAGATCGTGGAGTTCGTGCTTTCGGTAAATGTAAACCGGTATGACCAGCATGACAGCCGCGGCGGCCATCCCTACCAGATAGGTGAAGTTGGCGATGTACAATCCCCACGAAACCTGATCGGTCATCCCAGTGACGACGAGGCCATAAACGAGTTGTTTGGCGTAAGCGTTCAGACCCAGTAGCACGATGATCGTCAGCCCCAGCATCCAACCGTAGTAGCGCCAATCACCCACGAAACTCAACCGAAAGCAACGCCATAGAAAGTTCAGATAGGTCTTCATCCGTGAGACCCTCCGGGGAGCACGGGCAGTGGTTTGTTGAATGTGTTGCGCGGATAGTCCTCGTCGAAGTAATAGAAGAAACGCGGGAGCGTGCCCACTTCCTGCTTTAGCACGAAGACGTGCTTGTTCTTAAGGATCTGCGACACTTCGCTTTCGGGATCGAGGATGTTGCCGAACTTTCGCGCACCGACGGGGCACACCTCAAGGCACGCAGGCATCTGCCCTGCGCGGGTGCGCTGGAGACAGAAGTGACATTTTTCCATCACGCCTTGCTTGCGCGGGCGGTTGGATAGGTACGCCATGTTGGGGTTAAGTTCTTCACGGGCAATCTTCGGCTCGGTGAAGTTGAATCGTCTCGCCCAATAGGGGCACGCGGCTTCGCAGTAGCGACACCCGATGCACCAGTCGTAATCGATGACCACGATCCCATCTTGTTCCTGCCAGGTGGCTTCGATGGGGCAGACTTTCACGCAGGGCGGGTTCGCGCACTGGTGACACTGAACCGGCATGTAATAGTGGTCGGGATCGGGAACGGTTGGACGGTCGTAGTCGTGCCTTCCCTGCTCGACATCGATGCTGCCCTTGGGCATTTCCAGCACGCGAATGTATTGGATTTCGGGAGATCGGCTTTGGTTGTTTTCCTGCACACAAGCGTGCACGCATCTGCGGCAGCCGATACACCGACCAAGGTGCAAGGCGTAAACGAATTCAACGCCATCCTGGGCCTTGATGTCGCGCAACTCAGGTCGAATCGCATAGCGTTTTTCAACCTCGCCGCGGATTCGGTCGAGCACGGAGTCCATGTCGCCCGGCGACATTTCTTTGTAATGCTTTTGCAGGAACTTCTCGACGGTGTAGTCCTCGGTGTCGAGCATGCGCAATGGACTAAGAGCCGCCGCCAAAGCAGCCGCACCGCCTGCTGCCCCGAGACTCCCTCGCAGAAAGCTTCGCCGCGACAGCCGGTCTCGACCTTCACCGGTTGAATTGGATTGATCAGCAACGGATTTCATTCGGAATCCTCGCCTTTGTAATACTCGACTTTTTCAGACTTTTCGGGTTTCGACTCGGCGCGCTTGCGCTCATCCGCGATGTACTTGTGGATGGCCCGGCGCAGCGGATCACGGTGTTCTGCATGTGACGCACCGGATTCGCCTTCCGCGTGACTTTCACCCATGCGCAGCGTGTGCGGTCCAGGTAGGGGCGCAAGCGGGTCCATCGCCGGCACGCGCGGATTGTGTGGATCATGACATTCGGTACAGCGCAACCGTCGGACGGTTCCGCGCGACGCATCCCAATAGCCGTTGGTGCGACCATGGGCCCCGTGCTCCCAATCGCGAAAGGTGGGCCCGTGGCACTTGGCGCAAAGGGTCTCGACTTGGTCGTAGGTGATGGTCTCGCCGCCACGCAGCACGAGGAGATTGCGGTCTTTCGAGTCGTGGCAATTGCGACACTGCTTATTGATTCCGTGGTTGAGGACGATGTGTTTGTGCTGTGCCAACGCCACAGGCGGGTCGTCGCGCGGTGGGAACATCTGATGGCAATCCATGCAAGTGCGTTTGAACCCGCCGATTTCGATTGTCGGGGGATTGCCAAGGATTTCACGACGTGGAGCCGTCGTCAGCTGGGCCGCATTGACCTTGGGCGTCGATTCGATGGGCAACTCGACGATCGCAGGTCCCCAAAGAAACCATGCCGCCAACGCGAAGAAAACAGGTCCGATGCAATACGCGGCCCACGAGCGTTGTGCTGGAACTGACCGCTGGTCGTGTTCGTCGCGATGCTTGGGAGTTTCGCCCATGGTTCACTTCCAATATTTGAAATTGGGGCGGGAAAACGATTCCAAAACTTACCCTTGACAGCCCTCACGGTAATGACTATATCGACATAGAAATATAGCCCATGAATTGGCGTTCGTAAAGTCAATTTTTGAACCTGAAGAATCCGGCCAACTCGCACCGCATCGTGCGTCGATATGTGCCGGAAGATTCGCCAAACCACGTGCTACACAGGAGGTCGCCATGCATCGCTACATCCTTGTAGGTCCTTTCACCATCGCATTCGCCTGCCAGGTGACGTTTGCCCAGTCAGTAACGAATCCGCCATCGGCGAACGAAGAACCTGACACAACTGCCGCCGCCGTCGATACAGGCGAGAAGGAGTCCGTCGATCAAGCAACGCCACCGCCCGAATCGACGCCACCTGCGAAACCGCTCCCGGGACCAAAGTATTTTGACCTGCGGTATGACGAAGACTTCAGCTACCTCGACGGCGATCCGGGGACTTACCGCGAGGATTTCTTCGATCCAATCAAAAACATTCGCTTCGGCGACGATTGGCGTCTGTCGATCGGCGGTGAGTTTCGCGTTCGCATGGAAGCTGAAACAAACTTCGGGTTCGATGCAGCGCAACCGACGCAGGACACGTTTCAGCTTTACCGCTACTTGCTGCATTTCGACTTGAAGTATCGAAAGTCGGCGCGCGTGTTCCTGCAACTGGCGTCCATGCACGACGAGGATCGAGATCGTGCCCTCAGACCGCTCGATGAAAACGAATTCGCAATTCAGCAGTTGTTTTTTGATGTGCGGCCACTAGGCGACGATACGCCGCTCGTGTTGCGCGTAGGCCGACAAGATCTGTCGTACGGTGCGCAGCGGTTCATCTCACCATTGACCTGGGCAAATACGCGTCGTCGCTTTGACGCGGTAAAGCTCTTCTGGACCGGTGAAGATTGGCAGTTCGATGTGTTTTTTGCGAAGCCCGTGTTGCCCGTCCGACGATCGCAACTCGATCGCTACAACGAAGAATTTGACCTTTATGGGGCGTACTCCACCTACAAAGGAATTCCAAACCAC
>JAUIEW010000334.1 GCA_030429365.1 Phycisphaerae bacterium | reverse complement strand
CGCCCGGTTGCTCGCCGAGCACGTGCCACGCCTTGAGGATCACGGCCTGCGAAATCTTGCCCAGCGGCATCTGCGCGGCGCGACGGCCTGAGCGGGAGAAACGCGCGCCACAGAGCACCACAGCGCGCAGCCCGGCGCGAACCTTCTTAGGATCAATGCCAAGTCCGCCGAGCGCGCGGACAACGTGCCGGGCGTCGAACACCAGATCCTCCAGTGTTCCGGCGCGCGGCACCCTCTCTCCCCAGTCCTGCGGACGGTGGGGGAGAAAGGTCTTTCCAGCAGACGCGTGACGGGTTGGAGGACGGTCGCGCTCGCTTTGAAGTCTGGGGAGCAGATTCCGTACCGAGAGCGCGGCGGGCGCGTGCGCCTGTACAGCATCGAGGGCTTTTACCGGCACCACGAGATGCCCACCGGCACGCTGGGCGTGTTCTTCACCGAAACCGGCTGGTCCGGCAACATGACCTGGAACACAGCCACCCCAAACCCGCCATATGACTACGAGAAGTTCAGACGATGAGCAAACGCGAAGCCCAACCAACAACCAATTGGTTCAAAGCCATTGGCCGAAAGGGCCGCGTCGCGTTCTACTTCTTGGTTGTCTTCGTCGTTGTTTGGACCGCTTCCCTGTTTATGACGGTACGCGTCAGGCTAACAAGTGATTCCTCCGCGAGCATTGGGAGAGGTTGCTTGCGCGTCAAACTTGACGATTCAAATCTCGGAGATAATTGGCGATTTCATTGGATGCCGTATCGAAGCAGACCAATGTGGAGCTATAGCAATCAGAAGTGTTTCGTCTTGCCGAATCCAGGACCGATTCGCGAATTTAGAAGCATACAGATTCCACTGTGGCCAGTTGTTTTGATTCCACTCATAGTCTTTGGCCGCCAATTCGCCCGCCGACCGCGATATATACCCGGACATTGTGCGCACTGCGGCTACAATCTAACGGGCAACGAATCGGGTGTATGCCCGGAATGCGGTGACACTGAATCGGCCACATGAAAACGAGAAGTTCAGACGATGAGCGATCGAGAGAAGTCAGATCAGCAATCCAGCGAAAGTCCGAAGCACTGGTTCAGCGCAAAAGCGTATGGCTGGGGCTGGGGCCTACCGACCTGCCGGGAAGGATGGCTGGTTATTGGCGGGGTGACTCTTGGGGCCCCGGTTTTGATTCTTGCTATCGTGCTTCTCGGAGCCCCACCAATTGTCGCAATCTTGATCGGCACCATTGCTCCATGCGCGGTGCTGTGCGTGGCATGCTACTTGAAGGGCCCACCCCCACGTTGGCGATGGGGAGACGGCGACACCGACAAATAGTTTTTGAGCGGGGAAACCATGCTTTCAGCCGAGGGAACAAAAGCAGTATCATCATAAACCAGAGTCACTAAATGGTGCATACTTTCTACAATTTGTTGACCTGGCTTGCAGCATTTGTCCTCGCGATATCGGCGCTCAGTATTCCGATTGAGTTCGTGCGCCGAGTGCGATTGCGTTCTCGTTTCAAACGGGCCTTCAGAAAACTCGGATACGAAGTCAAACGAATCGGCTGGCGATTTCAATATGACGGCATTCCAATCGTTCTCGAATCGAGCGACGCCGTGCTTCGAGGATATGTCCGTCCTTTCTACGGCAAGCACATGCACTTGTTTGATTCCAAAGGCGAGATGTCCCACTTTGTCTTCTGTGATGCAAACGGAGACGTGAATCTCCACAAGCTGCCAAGCCCGATACTTTGGAGTGGCAAGTTCCCCTATCTTTTTTCACGCGACAAGTACGCGCCCAACGTGTGCACGATTGGTGCTCTGCTCGCGTTTGCCGTGACGTTGCTGCTGGCATGGTGGCCTTTCGACTGGGTTCTCGTGCCCTGGCTCCGGAAACTCCAGATTCACACAATGGGATCCAGTACACTTGAGAAAGGTCGAGAGATTCTAATCATCGCCACGGGCATGCTGTGTTTCCTCTGCATTCCGTTCGCGGTCGCAAGGCGCATTTATCGCCACATGAAACGAGAGTTAATCACAAGCGAGTATCCGATTTGCCAGAAATGCGGGTACGATTTGCGCGGCAACGAATCGGGCGCGTGCCCGGAGTGCGGAGCGAAGAGAATTCACGAGGAAACACAAGGGGATTCGTGATCTGGCGATGGACTCCGGTACTGAACTGATTCTTGATACACTTCTAAAGACGGCAATTCAGGCAGTGGCTGTCGCGGGGGTTTACTTTTCCGCAAAGACCGCCGTCTCTTGGATTCGGCTAGGGCGATTCCGGGCTCGGCTGACGCGATACCTGATCGAACGGGGCCACCAGAACATAGAATTCAAAAGGGCTGCATCATACCGTTACGATGTAACGTCCACGGTCGAAGGCGAGACGAGCCACTCGACATTTGTTGCAATCGATGGCGGACACTTTCTCGCCGGGCAAGATGACCAACTTGAGAAACTCATCCTCTTTCATGACGACAAGACGTTTGCCGAAACCAAAACTCCCAATCCCCAACTGATAGACGGCATTCTGCCACATGTCGCCATCGCACCCCGATGCAACACCGCAGTCAGTGCACTAGCCGGCACCTGCACATGTGTGCTGACCTTAGTTCTGGCCATCCTGTTTTTCTACGCGCTCACACCGGTCCGGATCGATCTTCCGAATCTCTCCGCAAGAGCAGAGTGGATTTACAACGGAATCGCGACAATGGTGCTTACGTTTAACGTCATCGCTGTCTACTACGTCACCTATGTCGCCACCTCATTCGTCTACCACGCCACACGCCACCGCCTAATCTTTAACGATGGACCGCTGTGCACGGTTTGCCTGTATGACTTGCGCGGAATTGACTCGAAAAATTGCCCGGAATGCGGAAGCGATTTGCAGGAATTCTCCACTGCTGCGAAGAATGCTGATCAGGAATCTCTATGGGGTGTGCACGATTCGGACGAGGTGTCTGCGGATTGACTGGAGACGAGGGGACTTGAACCCCTGACCTTCGCATTGCGAACGCGACGCTCTCCCAACTGAGCTACGCCCCCGTTTGCATGGGTTGGCCGACCTAACCTGGCGGCGGCCTACCTGCTTTGCTGTTGATATCTATACCCCATCCTTCGCAGGGTTTCAATTGATTGCGACGAAAGCGGCTTAAATACGCGGGAAACAGCCACTGAACATTCACCAGAACTCGCCTAGCGAGCGCGTCAACCGTGCCACTGCTCTGTGAGCAGTGCGATTTACTAGGGTCGATCCTGCACACCCGCAACTGCGAATGAACTTGAATCGAATCGCCCATTGATCATCCTGTGCCCGACGCGGACCTTCCTTCATCGGGCCACACTTCTTCTGCACTGCTCACAGAGCAGTGGCACATTGCCTCGACCAAAAATCAGAACAGCCGGTGAGGTAAAAAGAAAACGGCACTCGGACCTGTTGGACCGAGTGCCGCTTATATTGCAAACAGGTTGATTGGTTGTCGGGAAGATTCATCGCCCGAAAGCTTTGAATTTCTTCCACACGGTTTGCAAACGAAAGTTTGAGAACCGTGTTGATAATGCGCTGACTTTCACGCTCATCGTGATTGCGATAATTCGCAGATGAACGGTCTAGATAATCCTCTAGAAAGGAGGTGATCCAGCCGCAGGTTCCCCTACGGCTACCTTGTTACGACTTAGTCCCAGTCACCGAACTCACCGTCGGCCGCCGCCTCCGTAAGGTTAGCTAAGCGGACTTCGGGTGCTCCCAGCTTCCATGACTTGACGGGCGGTGTGTACAAGGCTCAGGAACACATTCACCGCGTCATGGCTGATACGCGATTACTAGCGATTCCAACTTCATGGAGTCGAGTTGCAGACTCCAATCCGAACTGAGGAATGTTTTTTGCGATTTGCTCCACCTCGCGGTCTCGCGTCGCTTTGTACATCCCATTGTAGCACGTGTGACACCCTGGACATAAGGGCCATGAGGACTTGACGTCATCCCCACCTTCCTCCGGCTTAACGCCGGCGGTCTCGCTAGAGTTCCCGGCATGACCCGCTGGCAACTAGCGACAAGGGTTTCGCTCGTTAAGGGACTTAACCCGACACTTCACAGCACGAGCTGACGACAGCCATGCAGCACCTGTGCACGTTTCACCCGAAGGCAGCTTACTCCTGTTTCCAAGAGGGCATCCGTGCATGTCAAACCCAGGTAAGGTTCTTCGCGTTGCTTCGAATTAAACCACATGCTCCACCGCTTGTGTGAGCCCCCGTCAATTCCTTTGAGTTTTAGCCTTGCGGCCGTACTCCCCAGGCGGCGCACTTAACACTTTTGCTTCGACACGAAAACCGTCAGAGATCCTCGTATCTAGTGCGCATCGTTTACGGCGTGGACTACCGGGGTATCTAATCCCGTTCGCTACCCACGCTTTCGCATCTCAGCGTCAGGACAAGCCCAGCGACCCGC
>JAUIEW010000333.1 GCA_030429365.1 Phycisphaerae bacterium | reverse complement strand
CCGGATCATTCAGGTGGAGGTTCCGTTGGCCGAGATGTTTGGATATACGACGCAGCTTAGAAGCTTAAGCCAGGGGCGGGCGACCGCGAGTATGGAGCCGCTCCACTATGCGGCGGTCCCTTCGCAGGTGGCCAACGCCATGCTGGCGACCTGAGGGAGTTTGGGGTCAAACCGCGCCGCGTGGACAGATTCGACGCGGATCGCTCCGGGGAGGGGCGTTATCGCACCTTAGGCCTTGTGAGAGCTATGTTTGTGAAGATGGCTCTCGTTGACTTGGGCGGCTGATTCTCGTACGCTGCGCGGCTCGGAGTTGGTCGAAATCTACCGCCGGATTTTCGAAATTCGGTCGGACTGAACAATATTAGAGGCGCTGTGAAAACGTGCGCCGTGGTCTACGTTCGCAGGCAACCATGAAATCAAAACGCAGACAAGAATTAAAAAGCAATGACCTCGCCCACGCACTGGAGCAAGTGGGGCCTTGGCTCAAGGACTGGGGCGTGTACGTGATCGGCGGGCTGACGGTTGTCTTCGTCGCCATGATCATTTTCACGTACATGAAGATGGCGCGTCAGACGGCGATGGACGAGTCATATGCTGAACTGCAGAAAGAGCTGAACGCTGCGGCGACCAGCGCGATCGGCAGCGATGAGGAGTTGCATCGTTCGATTTCGCGAATTGCGGATCTGGGCGATCAGAGCACCGATCCTGAATTCAAGATCGAATCCCTGCTCAAACGTGCGGACATGGCGCTGAGCGTCGCGATTTCCCGTCCGGGTGGTATCAACCTTGAGTTTCTTAAGGAAGCGAAATCAGCCTTTGAAGAGATTGTTCAGAAGCACAAGAACAAGCCGATTCCTTACGGTCGGGCGCTCTTTGGTTTGTATCAGGTTGAGGCCAACGCGTTTGCAGTGGATGCTGATCAATCGCGAAAGGGCGCGGCGGAGGGATACCTCAAGACGCTTCGCGACGATACGCGATTGGCTGGCGTTCCGTTTCAGACGATGGCGATCGATCGTTTGAACGAACTTGATGAGATTTTCACGAAGGTTGAGTTTCCCAAGCAACCAGAAAATGCGACGCAGGCGGTCATTCCCACGTCGAACCCAAGTTCCGTCGTGACGCTCGGCACCCCCAAGGCGGATGATGCTGACACAGCCGATGACACTGCGGACGACGCTGCCGCAGATGACGACAATGCCGAAGACGCTGCCGAAGAATCAGCGGGCGACGAGGACGAAGCGGCTGCCACGGATGACTCGGCTGCCGCGGATGACTCGGCTGACGGTGGCGACGAAGATCCGACGATGAAGGAAGACAACTAGGCCCCATCACTGTTCTTGAGGGGACGGTCGGCCAATCGACTGAGGAATTAAGTCCCGATGGCTCGATTGTGTCTTCGTGCCGCGAATTGCCGGTTCTGGTCCGACGACGGCGGCCAACACGGGGTAACATTCTCAATCGCACATATAGATAGATTTGTCCAAAAGATGTGCGGAACCAACTTGGGTTTGCCTGTTCGCGACACCCTGACCGACATATAATTCAGCACGATTACTGTTGAATTAGCTTGAGAGAATGACTCCAGTGCGGTCTACTGCGGTCTCTTTCGTTTAGTGGGTGGTCGAGAGATCCCAGCCACCCTCAGCCAAGAAACAATCATGCCTGATTTACACCAACCAGCAACGAGGAGCCAAAGGCACCCGGCTGCCCTCTGGATTTTCCTGGCGATCATCGGTTTCACGCTCGGTGGAACGGTGTACATGATGCGGCAGGCTGACGCGCGAACGCAATCGGTCGACGTGGAGAAAGAGGACAAGGCGATTCCGGTTGAAGCGTTTATTGTGCGGAATCAAGTTGTGCCGCAGATCATCGAGGCACGCGGGTTTCTCAGTGGCGTCGATGAGTTGGCACTTCGGAGCGAAGTTGACGGGCGAGTTGTTTCCCAATCCGTTGAGGACGGCGCCAATATCGAAGCTGGCGATGTCTTGATTGAGATTGACGATACGTTCTACGCCCTCGCCGCCACGCAGGCCAAGGCTGAACTCGATAGGAACATCGCGTTGACGGGCGAGGCGAAGGCCGCGTTGGAACAAACGGACGCCCAACTCGAAGCCGCGACTGCCCGGCGTACCAATGCGGCTGACGAACTCGAACGCATTGAGAAGATACGTGAATCGGGCGCTTCGCCGCCGATTGAGTATCAGCGAATTTCAACGGCGTTTGAAACCGCCGAAGCCGATCTTCGTGCGGCGGAAGCGACGAAGGTGCGATTCGGAAACCAGTTGGCTGTTGCCGAAGCGGCGGTGGCGGTTGCCCAAGCGGCCTACGATAACGCGAAGGCCCGTCTGGAACGATGTGTGATCCGCGCCCCGATTTCCGCTCGGGTCAATCGTTTCCTCGTTGAACCCGGTGAGTTGGCGATGGCGTCAACGCCGTTGGTGGATCTGGTTCGACTGGATCAGATGAAGATTCTCGTTGAGCTTTCGGACGATGATATCGGGTTGGTTAAACTGTTGACCAAGGCTGAGGTGAGCATCGATTCTGCACCGGATCGGGTGTACGAAGGGCGTCTGCACCATGTCGCCCCGAAGATGGATCCGGTGAGCCGAAAGTTCCAGGTTGAATTGTTGGTCAACAATCCTGACGAATCGCTTCTCTCGGGCATGTTCGGCAAAGTTCGTCTTCATTGTGGCGAGTTGGCCGACGCGATAACGATACCGAGGTCGGCGGTCTTCAAGCAATATGGCGCGGATCATTGCCATGTTGTGTCCGAGGAGGATGGTCAATTGGTTTCACGTCTTCGCCGGGTCGAGGTGGAACCCATTCGGTCGCATTTGGACAAAGTGCACGTCATTTCCGGTTTGGCTGAGGGCGAAAAGGTGATCTTGTCGCGCCGTCGCGATGTGCGCGATGGGGTGTTGATCGCGGTTGGAAGACTCCACGATCCGGCGACGCTGGCCCACAGTGGGCCGGATGCCGTCACGCCTTTTTGACTTGCAGTTTAGCTGAATATCTAATTCCCTCATGTCACTGACTCGACTCTCCGTAAAGCAGGTTGTGCTGATGAATTTGTTGTTCATCATCATGATCGTTGCTGGCAGTCTCATCCTCACCCGACTTCCCATTGATGTGTATCCCGACACATCGCTCGACATCGCGACGATCACCACTGTTTGGACCGGTGCATCGAGCGAAGAAGTTGAGCGGTTGGTGACGCGACGCATCGAGGAGGAAATTGAAGACGTCCGCGGACACGATCGCATTTTCAGCGTGTCTCAGCCGGATGCCTCAATCATTACCGTCAAATTTCGCGAAGACATGTCGCCGGCAGATACGCAGGCGTCATTTGAGGATTTGCGGTTGCGATTGGATCGCGTGACCGATTTGCCTTCTGACGCGGAACCGCCCGACCTGCAGCGGATCACGACCGACGAGGTCATGCCGCTTTTGCAAATCGGCGTGGCGGCTACCGGTAAGTTCGACGAGGGCGTGCTCCGGCGAATCACGCTCAATCTCAAAGACGCCATCCGAGCTGTGCCCAACGTTTCCAAGGTTCACCCCATTGGCCTCCGCGATCGCCAGATCCATATCAAATTCGACAAAGCCGCCCTGGAGAAACACGGACTCAGTCTGCAGCAGGCGGGCGAGATCATCAAAGCCAACAACATGAGTCTGCCGGCTGGCTATCTTCGGATGGGTGATTCGGAAATCACGCTACGAAGTGTCGGGGAAGCTGAGGACTGGAAGGACCTGGGCAATATTCGGGTGATCCGAAGTCCGTCGGGGGCGCATGTTCTGCTGCGCGACGTCGCCGAGATCGAGGAGTCATTTGAGCGGGCATTCTGGGCAGCACGCGTCAATGGCCGACCTGCGATGATCCTGCAGATTGCAAAGGAAGCTGGGGCCAATTCACTGACGGTGCGCGAAGACATTGCCAAGTGCATTGAGACGTTTCAAGCCAACCTCGATGTCGACGACATCGCGATCGACATTCAAGCCGACACCACTGCGGTTATCTCCAGTCGCCTCGATGTGCTGCGCAAGAACCTGTTTGTCGGGATGATTCTCGTTTTTCTTGTGCTGTGGGTGTCGGTTGGATTCCGAAATTCCGCGCTGGCGGTGATTGGAATTCCGTTCGCGTTTCTGTGCGCGATTATCTTCATGTGGGCGATCGGTGTTTCGCTCAATGCCGTGAGTGTGTTTTCGCTCGTGTTGGTGACCGGGATGATCGTCGATGATGCGATCGTCGTCCTCGAAAACATCTATCACTACGTCCAGCAGGGTGTGCCGGTTAAAGAAGCGGTGGTCATCGGCACGGATGAGGTGGCTTGGCCCGTGTTGACGTCGACCTTGAACTCGCTGCGGATCCGGTTGCCGATGACCTCGAGGTGGAGCTCGCCCATCCCGGCGATGACCATCTGGCCGGTCTGCTCGTCGGTG
>JAUIEW010000034.1 GCA_030429365.1 Phycisphaerae bacterium | reverse complement strand
TCGGGCGTGGCGCGGAACCGTCGGCCGGCGACCTTCGCAGATGTTTGATTGCTGCTGACGTCACCATCGAGAATCGCCGTCCCGGACGAATCATCGACCTCGGCTTGCACCGTTGCGGTGTCGTCATCGTATGAAAACGTCGTCGTCGAATCGCCGCCTTCAACAAGCACGGGGCGCTCGTCATCGTCAAGTTCCAAAGTCAACGACTCACCGTCTTCGAGGGTCACGTCAATCTGCGAAACCTGTTCCACGTCGCCATCACCGCTTTTCTCGCCGAAAACCGAGAATGAACTGCCGTCGCTGACCTTCGCCTGCGCAACGAGGTCGCTGTTGGGATCGTCATTGACCGCCAACTGCGTCTTGCCATCGTTTTGCGATCCACCGTTCGACGTGCCATCGCCGCCACCGTTGGAACCACTGTCACAACCAGGAACCGCAAGTCCCAACAAGACGACCAACAACCCCAATCGAGTGCATCTACGCAGCAGTCCGAACATGTTCAATCTCCAATGGGCCAAATTCACGGCGTTTCCGCATACCTTGAATTCAGTCATCGGCAGGCATTGCAATTGTCTAAACGAACTTTGAAGCAGATTTGAAGGTCGTGGGGATCACATGGTTCAGAATCGCACACGGGGGTGCGCGCGCTCACGCCCCATAACGATGGGCGACATCGGATGGTCCTAGTAGTAATAACTGAAAGCAAGCCGCCAAGCGACGGAGCACCTAGACGAGTCCTTCGGTGGCCGTCTGAATACCCTTGACCTTGCTCGCCAGCGCTTCGCGGTTGGGAGCGAATTCCATCGCCGTGTCGTAGTGGACCGACTCGTTTTCGATGAGCTCGGCCAGCGAATGCGTAAAGCTGCGCATGCCCTCTTCGGTGGACTGGTTGATGATGGCGGGCAAATCCTTGTCCTCTTCCTTGCGGATCTTGTCGCGGACGATGGAGTTGTTCAGAAGCACCTCGGTCGCGGGAAAACGCGATCCTTCTTCGATGCCCGGAAGCAAACGCTGCACACAGATACCGCGCAGACTGTTGGCCAATGACGAGCGGATGAACGCATGCTCGACGCGCGGGAAGAATTCGAGGATGCGGTTAAACGATTGGCGGGCATCGCTGCAGTGCAAGGTCCCAAAGACGAGATGTCCAGTTTCAGCGGCCTGCAGCGCCGCGATCATCGTGTCGCGATCGCGCATTTCACCGATCAAAATGATATCCGGGTCTTGCCGCACGACGTAGCGGAGCGCTTCGGCATAACTGGGAATATCAATACCGACTTCGCGCTGCGAAATGATGCACTTGTCCGGAATGAATCGATACTCCACCGGGTCTTCGATGGTAATAACGTGGGCCGACCGTTCCTTGTTGATGTGATTGAGCATCGCCGCGAGCGTGCTGCTCTTACCCGAACCGGTGACGCCGCTGATCAAAACCAACCCGTCGTACGAGATCTTGCAAATCTTCTCGTAAACCCTCGGCAGATTCAGCTCCTGGAAATTCGGAATCTTGCTTTGAACACGACGGATAGCCGCGTTCATATCATTGCCCGATCGAAACACGTTGATGCGATAACGGTCGCCCGTTGGTTCGCCGTAAGAAAAGTCCAGATCGCCGCGTTCGTTGTATTCACCCTTGCGCGACTCGGGCACGAGCGGGATCATCATGTCGCGCACAAAATCGCTGTTGGGAATCTTGGGCATGTCCAGCTTACGCAAATGACCGCCCACGCGGTATGTGGGTATGTATCCGACTTTGAGGTGAAGGTCCGATGCGCCAAACTTACCCATGCCGTCCAGCAAATGCTTGATGACAACCGCGGGTTCGCCCAGAGTGTGTTGGCTCATCTGCCCGTTCCTCCAATTCCGAATTGTGTTTGCCGCTTATGTAACTCTACGCCAATCAAGCCGCGCGATTCAACCCCCTCGTATCACCGCGACCACGCCGGTGACCAGCGCGATCACCGTCAAGGTCACCGTCAACGCAAAGAGCATCGTGAAACGCTTGTTCTGCGCTTCCAGCAAGTCGGCTGTCCGCTCGCTGTCTTCGATCGCCGTCATCTGCAGGTTCTTGACAGCCACACTCGACGCGGTTGTCGCGTCGCCCAGCGCCGTCACCGCTTCGCGCAGTGAATCGAGCGAACCGGTCATCTTATCGTCACGATCACCGACGGCTTCCATTTGTCGCGTTACGCTCAGCAAGGCCTCGCGCTGAGCCTGTGCCGTCTTGGGGAACTCGGCCAACACTTCCTGCCAATGGTCGCCTCGCTTGTTGCCCGCGCGAAGTTCCTCTGCAATGCTGGCCAATTGATCGACCTGCTTGTGATTGCCCTTTTCGATCTCGGCGAGGGTATTGGCCATGCTGGATAGCGACGTGGAAAACTCGATGGCCCGCTCGTCCTGACGATCCTGGTGTTTGCGGATCGTTTCGACCAACTCGATCACTTGCAGGTAACCATCCTGGAGTTTTTCCAGCTTGCTCTGACTGGCTGACAGCGAACCGAGTTGAACGCTCTCGTTGGCGTCATCACCTGCTTGCGCAGTCGCCGCTTGAGCCGGTCCGCTCCACTGCTCGATGGACCTGGGTTGAGACGCGTTGGCATCACTGGATGCGGACTTTGAACCTTGATCCGTCTTCGCCGGCCCATCCAGCACATCGGTCGAGTTCACGCCATAACCTGGTTGGAACCAACCTTTAAGCCGCGTGAGAAATGGCTTGTTCTCCATATCAAAAAGCTCCGCTGTGAATGGCTGTCGCGGTGATTGAAATCACGAACAATACGCGGTGAATAACTCAACCTGCGTCATTGAATTCTAAGGATGGCTCAGACTCAGGTCAACGAGTTAACCGTCAGGCGTGCGGATTTGAATGTGTCACTGACTACGATCCACGCGTACATCGTGCCAACGTCACAGTCCGCAACAGTTACAGCTAGCCACCAATCTGGAACATGCTGCGCTGAGCCGTCGAGATGCCTTCGTGCAGGCGGTGCCCGGTGGGTTTCATGCGTACGGCGTTTCGAAGAATCTCGCGAACTTCACCATCGCCCTTCCCACTCCGCAGTGCCGCGCGAACATCCAATTCGTCGTCATTGAGCAGGCAAAGATGGAATCGTCCGTCCGCGGTGAGGCGCATCCGGTTGCACGTTCCGCAATATGGGTTGCTGACCGGAGAGATAAACCCGACGATCCCTTCGGCGTCGGGCAACCGATAGTTGACCGACTCGTCCGCAAGGTTCTGATTGCCCACCGGCGTGAGCACGCCGAGCGCCGCTTCGATGCGCCGCATGCTGTCGGCCGACGGAACGAAGTTATCCTTCGCCAGTCGGGCGCACTCGTTGTTTCCCAGCGGCATCAATTCGATGAAACGAATCGTCCACGGCTTGTTGATCGTCAACCGCGCCAGATCAACGACATCCTCTTCGTTGTAACCACGCGTCACAACCGCATTGATCTTAATTGGCGTCAGACCGGCTGCCTCTGCCGCTTCGAGTCCTGCCCATGCTTCCGAAAATGTGCCGAACCGCATCAGCCGGGCAAAGCGCTGCGGGTCCAGCGAATCGATATGGACGTTGACGCGATTCAGCCCCGCCGACGCCAGCGACTTGGCCATCCGGGGAAGCAAGACGCCGTTGGTGGTCATCGACAGGTCTTTGATCCCGTCAACCTTCGCGATGCGTTCGACGATATCGAGCAGATCGCTGCGCAGCGTCGGCTCGCCGCCGGTCAATCGAATCTTGTTGAATCCGATGTCGGCAGCCGACCGCACAACGCGCTCGATTTCTTCCGGCGTCAGCAACCCGGCGCTGGAGACATACTGCGACGTGTCCAATGGCATGCAGTACACGCATCGGAAGTTGCAATGATCAATCACCGAAATGCGCAAATAGTTGATGTTTCGATCAAAACGATCACTGGGCATGCCAACCCGTCCCCTGAGTGCTGACGCTTTGCACCGCGCTGTCGTTTGGTGCGAGGAACTTCGCAGACTGAATGACACATCATCGAACGACCTCGATGGCCAACCGACAGGGAGTTTCTAGAATGTTTCCCCTATTTTGACAAGGGCAGACACGGAGATGGCTTATGGTAAGAAGTAAACGAGCCAAGAGATTGCGAAGTGAGATAGTTGAGAAGTTGAGAAATGGGATGCGTCGAGAACGCTTGGTGCCTTGAGAAGAAGCCAAGTGCTTTAAGAAGAATTTGCGGCGCCGTGTTGAATCAACGTGGTCAGTTTCGTTTCGCCTTCATACTGCTTGACCGCCTCCAAGACAGCCGCTCGCGTTTCATCGGAATCGCGAAGCAAGACGACGACCGTTCCGCCTGCACCAGCCCCTGAAATACGAGCGCCATACACACCGGCATCAGACCCGCACCCTCGAAGCAGATTGACGAGCGTATCGGTTTCGCGGCTTCCCAGTCCACAGCGCTGCCCATAACTCCAGTGCGACGCATACATCAGGTCGCCGGCTTCTACGATGGCTTTGGAATCACCAGTCCGGTTCGCCCGCGACAAGCGCTCGACAAAGTGGCAAACCCGTTCGTTTTCGTAGATGTGATGTTCGGTGCGCGACCGGATCTTATAGGTATCGTTGGCCGCGTTTGGATCGGGCAGCGGTCCAAAATGTTCCAAGAACTGCTTGCCCTTAATCTTGGTGGGCAAAAGGTCACGAAATCTTTCGACGTATTCCGAGACGCTGATCCGTGCGAGATATCCGTGCCAATCGCTTTGCTGGGCGTCTGATCCGCCGATCATTCGGGCGATGATCGCGGTGCCCATCTGCGATGTTGTTCGCGCGTGCAGATATTTCTTGGTCGCATTGGGATACACGATGCCCGAATCAATGCCCATCAACGTCACGCCAGCCGGCAGCGCCATGGGTTCGCCGACCTCCAGCGGACGGCAACTGATCGAAGAGAGATGTCCTGGTTGGTCAATCATCGGAGCGGCCAACGTCGCCAGCCCGCACGGGATTCCGCCGAATGACTCGAAAGTACCGTGTAATATCTTCGCAGTTTGTGCAACCGGACACTCAACGCCAAACGCTTTGGCCACCGCCTTGAAGACGCAAGATGCCAGCGATGCAGCTTGCCGCGTCAAATCGCCAAGGAGACTCGACTCGATCCGGATCGACAACCCGCCGCCGAAGTGTGGCACGATCCTGGCCGCCAACATCGAACGCAAAACGGAAAGCGTGAGTCCTGCAGTTTCACTGCCAACCGAGCGGCCATATCCGATCACCGTTTCGACAGCAGAGAATTCACCATCGGCAGCGCCGTAGAAGATGCTCAGCGGCCAATCCCCGGCGATTTTCGTCGCATGGGTCGTTGCTGCGTCTGAGGCTTGGCCATTGCCGTCGTGGCGGGCGTTGACGTTTCGCAGAGGCGAACTTCCGGCGAAATGGATGGCGATGCGCTCATCCTGTCGCGAGGTCACTTCAACTTGCACGCTGTCCCGCGATCGGGCGCTGAGCGTCAGCGCTCCGCAATACTCGGCGATTCCGCCCATCACGTCGAAGCTGCCGAAAACCTTCGTTGCTTTGTCCGACGATTCTGACGAACGCGCCGTCGCAGAACTGTCATTTACCGCAGCTGCGGAATGCGAACCGACATGCGCTGAATGGTTGGGCGTAACCGTTTGGGCGTGCACTGTATCTTGCTTGGAGACTACAGGTTCTTGCTTGGAGACTACAGGCTCTTGCTTGGTGACCACAGGGTGCGCAACGGCGGCATCTTGTTTTGTTTGGATCGGACTCGGCGAATGACTCGCCGGCGCCTTGGTTGTTGCCGGTCTCGTTGTGGTTGAATGGGCAACCACGCTGTGGCTTGACTCATCGCTCATCATTGGCACTTGTTGCAAGAGAGACTGGCGGCGAACTGAAGCAAACAATTGGATACAAGAAAAACGTCAGTCAGTACAACCAGATTTTGAACAAACTTACACCCAGATATCCACAAACACAAACGATCTCTCGCAAACGCGAAGTCTATTCGCTACCGCTTGCTTCATCCAGGACATGACTTTCAACGAAAATGGGCGTTCCACTCGACACGCCCAATGCAATTGCGTCCGACGGTCTCGAATCAACTTCGATCAGATGACCGTTCTGACGCACAACCAAAGTTGCATAAAACGTGTGATCTCGCAAGTCCGAGATAACGATTTGTTCCAACTCACAACCCAGGCGTTCGACAAGATGGGCAAGCAGATCATGCGTCATTGGGCGCGGCGTGCTCAGTCCCTTCAAGCGCCGATCAATCGCCAGCGCTTCATTCATGCCGATCAGAATGGGCAAATGACGTTCGCCGTCGCGCTCTCTCAGGACGATCACTTGCGAATCGCTGGTTTCAACGATGATCGTCCGAACAAGGTCCATCGGAATGAGCATGGACAGACTTTCAAATAGACACGACCCACAGGATACCCGCGCGCGAAACACGATCGACTCAAGAACAGCAGCCGACACTGCGACAACCATCGACACACAAGTAGAAAATAATAACCGCTCAAACAGTGACGCGCCGGATGGCGCGGGAATCGCTACACAATCTTACAGCATTTCAAACCTTCATGGCGTCACGGAGCGTTGATACCCGTTTTGCGGATGTTGCGCTCATCCATGACTGTACAAAGCTTATCGTATTCCTCGGCTGACATGCAAATACCGTTTTCTTCAATGGGGAATTGTCCTGTCTGAAGATCGCTCACATATTCCCGAAACGCGCCTGTCAGGACGGAATGCAAATTGGCGTACTGCTTCACGCTTGCCGGTGGATGACCGGCTGAATACCCCAGCATATCGTGCAACACCACAACCGTACCATCACAATAGGGTCCGGCCACGCACCCAATTACCGGCAAGGTGGTGTTTTCAGTGATCACCCTTGCCACCTCATTCGGAACGGCTTCGAGCAGAAAGCCCACTACGCCCGCTTCTTCGAACATTTGGGCGTCTTCAATCAGGCGCAGGGCACTGTCAGCGCTCTTGCCTTGAGCGCGATACCCGCCGTGCGCGTGAATCGATTGCGGGCGCAAGCCCAGATGGGCGATCACCGGAATGGTCGCCGCCGACAACGCCTCAACCGTTTTGATTAATCGTCGATCAACTTCAAGCTTCACGCAGTCGCAACCGGCTTCGGCCATGAAGCGCCCCGCATTGCGAATCGCCTCTTCGTGCGACACCTGATAGGTCAAGTACGGCATGTCCCCCATCAAGAAGGCATCGGGCGCACCGCGCCGAACGGCTTCAGTGATCGTCAGCAGATGGTCGAGCCTGACAGGCAGAGTGGATGCATGCCCAAGGCACACCTCACCGTAGGTGTCACCGACAAGAATGACCTCCACGCCCGATTCGGCCATCAACCGTGCGGTCGTGTGGTCGTAGCAGGTGAGGACACCGAATTTCTTGCCCTGGCGTTTGTGGGATTGAAGCGTCGCGATCGTGATTTTGTTTGGTCTGGCCATGATGCTCCTAGGATATGTCCGCGCTCCCCGGCAAACAAGCTATCCCATTGTGAAATGTCCAATCATCGCTGTTTGACCCTACGCCCCGCGACCTTATCATTGCGGCTGGGATTCACCGAAACCGCTTTGGCCGCGACTGGAAGCGAGTTCGAGCGACAATTGCCAGATTGCAGAACCGGTACCAAACATGAGCCCGATTGAGGACAGCTTCGACGAACTGGTCAAGAGCATGGAAGCCGTGATGGGCAGCATGTCGAGCCCCCACTTCTTCAGTTCTTCCGGAAAGGATTCGTGGGACCCCAGGGTCAACGTCTACGAAGTGCCCGGCCAAATCGTTATCTGTGTGGAGTTGGCCGGCATTCAACCCGGCGAATTGGACGTGCAGGTGCACGAAGGGATTCTGCACATTCGAGGCCATCGCGGAAAACCAAACCTGCCTGACGAGTCTGGCCCCGTCAGCGTTCACCTAATGGAAATCGATTCCGGAAAGTTCCATCGGAAGATCCCGGTGCCCAGCGATATCGATTTTGACCAATGCAAAGCCAGTTACAAAAACGGATACGTCTGGATCAGCCTGCCCCGACAAGGCAAGACGGGCTGACCATCCGGCAACGAGCGATCAACAGAATTTGCCACGCTGATAAGACAGCGCGCCGTTGCAATACTGACAGGATCTTCCCATGACCGATGCCAAAGATTTTGAGCAGGAAGACAATACACTCGGGCACTTTGCGGAGTCCAACGCTTCCCTCTCGATTGGTCCCGACGGCGCAGAAGCCGAATTGGACAAAGATGATTCCGAGGGCGAAGACGGACAGCCCAAGATTCCTGAGAAGCTGCCCATCCTCCCGGTGCGCGACAACGTTTCGTTTCCCGGCACGGTCATGCCCATCAATGTCGGACGGCAGAAATCGAAGCGCGTCCTCGACCTCGCCCTTGCGTCGGACAAGATGATCGGCGTGTTCGCCCAGCGTGTCTCCGACACCGAAGACCCCAAACTCGACGATCTTTATCGCATCGGGACGGCATGTCGCATTTTGAAAATGTTCAAACTTCCCGACGGGACCGAAACGATCATCGTCCATGGCGTTGCCAGAGTCGGCATCGAAGAGATCACCCAGGAATCACCGTACATCGAAGCCCGTGTCAATCACCACATTGACAACGACGAAGAATCCACCGAAATCGACGCCCTGGTCCACAACGTACGACACTCGGCTGAACGCATTATGGAGCTTTCGCCCAGCGTTCCCGAAGAAGCCCGCATTGTTTTGGAGAACATCTCTTCGCCGGGCGGGTTGGCCGACTTTCTCGCAGCCAATCTTTCGCTGTCATTGGTCCACAAGCAGGAATTGCTCGAAACGTTCGGCGTGCCCGAGCGTTTGCGAAAAGTCTACCTGACGCTTTCGGGTCAGTTGGAAGTGCTTGAGCTTTCCAACAAACTCAAGGAACAGGTCGGCGAACAGATGGACAAGTCGCAGCGTGAGTACTACTTGCGCGAGCAACTCAAAGCCATCCAAACCGAGCTTGGCCAATCCGACGCACGGGGCACCGAACTCGATGCGCTGAAGAAAAAGGTCGAGGAAGCCAAGCTACCGGAAGCTGCGGCCAAAGCTGCCGACCGGGAACTTGAACGTTTGGCCATCATCCCGCAGGCGTCGCCCGAATATTCCGTCGCCCTCGACTATGTCGATTGGTTGGCGTCGCTGCCTTGGGAAGTCAGCACCGAAGACCAGTTCGACCTCGACAAAGCCGAGCAAGTCCTCAACACGGATCACTATGGCCTGCACAAGATCAAACGCCGCATTCTCGAATTCCTTGCCGTGCGCAAACTGAACCCGGAAGGACGCGGTTCGATTCTTTGTTTCGCCGGGCCGCCAGGGGTCGGAAAGACATCGCTCGGTCGCAGCATCGCCCGGGCGCTGGGACGCAACTTCATTCGCATGTCGCTCGGCGGCGTGCGCGATGAATCAGAAATTCGCGGACACCGGCGCACGTACGTCGGTGCAATGCCCGGCCGCATCATCCAGGAAATCAAGAAGTCCGGTTCAAACAACCCGGTTTTCATGCTCGACGAGATCGATAAGATCGGGAATGACTTTCGCGGTGATCCGGCATCGGCGCTGCTTGAAGTGCTCGATCCGCAGCAGAACGACACGTTCACCGATCATTATCTCGATGTGCCGTTTGATCTGTCGGACGTGTTCTTCATCGCGACGGCCAACTACATGGAAGCCGTCCCCCACGCGTTATACGACCGCATGGAAGTCATTACGCTGTCGAGCTACACGCAGCGAGAGAAACTCGAGATCGCCAAGAACTATCTCGTACCCAGGCAGTTGGTCGCCAATGGATTGTCGGCTGACAAAATCACGTTCAGAGACGAAGCACTGGTTGAAATCATTGCGGGTCATACCCGTGAGTCGGGTGTCCGCGAATTGGAACGGCGCATCGGCGCCGTGTGTCGGGCGATTGCAGCCAAGACGGTTCGCGGTGATGTCGACCGAATGCGCGTGACCGCCAAGACCGTCGAAAAAGAACTCGGTCCCGCCCGCTTCGAGTCGGACATTGCGTCGACTGAAGGTCTGCCGGGTGTTGCGACCGGGCTCGCGTTTACTTCCGTGGGTGGCGAAATCCTCTTCATCGAAGCCACCCGCATGCACGGTCATGGCTCGATGACGCTGACCGGACAAGTCGGCGACGTCATGCGTGAAAGCGCACAAGCCGCCCACACGTTGATCCGTGCACGGGCGCGAAGTTTGAAAGTCAAACCACGCGACATTTTTGAAACGGACATGCACGTCCACCTGCCCGCCGGCGCTGTCCCGAAAGATGGCCCGTCCGCAGGCACGGCGATGCTCGTTGCGATGATTTCGTGCCTCAAGCAAAAGGCGATCGACCCGCGCATGGCGTTTACCGGCGAGATCACGCTTCGCGGCGCGGTTCTTCCGGTCGGTGGGATCAAAGAAAAATTCCTCGGCGCTCACCGTGCGGGAATTCGAAAGATCGTCATGCCCCAAGGCAATGTGAAGGACTTGGCCGAATTGCCCGAGGATGTGCGCAAGGAGATGACGTTCGTGCCCGTCACGCATATTGACGAAGTTATCACTGAAGCATTCAAGAAGGTGAAACTGAAGCGGAAGGTGAGCCCGGCCAAACGCACCGTCGCCAAAAAGAAAACCGCCAAGAAGAAAACGGTCAAGAAATCGCCGAAGAAAAAATCAACCCGCAAGAAACGTGCGCCGGTGAAGAAGACCTCAAAAAAGGCGAGCAAGAAAAAGACCGCGTCAAAATCCAAGGCCAAGACCAAAAAGAAGGCCCGTAAGAAATCGCGACGTCGCGCGTCCAGATAGTCGACACAGAGGCGCGGCGATCCGTCCGATCGCTATCGACCACACCACTTTCCGACTCACCTGCACATGGTTCGGCTGATGAAGCTCCCCATCCACAACGCCCCACTCGAAACAAAGCCGCTCCTTGGCGTGGCGCAGTCGGAACTCGAAGTATTGCTCGAACAATGGGGTGAGAAAAAATTCCGCGCAAAGCAAATCATCGAGTGGATCTACGTGCACCAGGTCGCGTCGATCGACGAGATGACCAACCTCTCCAAATCGCTGCGCGAGAAACTAGCTGGCACGTTTCACCTGTTTGAATCCCACGTGCTGACCGAATCGATCGCCACCGATAGCACGCGCAAGTTGCTGCTTTCCTGGTCGGACGGTCAAACCACTGAATGCGTACTGATTCCCGGCGACAATCGCAGGACGGCCTGCATTTCGACGCAGGTCGGCTGCCCCGTTGGATGCGTGTTTTGCGCGAGCGGGCTGGAAGGCGTGAAGCGGAATCTCAATGCCGGTCAGATCGTCGAACAGGTCATGCGGCTGAAGCGACTTTGCGAACCGGATCACCGCTTATCGAACGTGGTCTTTATGGGGTTGGGCGAACCGCTGGCCAACTATGACAACACCATCGCAGCGCTCCGACTGATCAACGGTTGCGTCGGTATTGGCGCCCGCAAGATCACCGTCAGCACGGTCGGATTGCCCAAGCAAATGCGCCGCCTCGCCGACGAACAGTTGCAGTTTACCCTCGCGCTGTCGCTGCACGCCCCCACCGACGAACTTCGCAAGCAACTGATCCCCTGGGCGGAAGGCGTCACCATCGCCGAATTGACCGAAGCCGCTCAGCATTATTTCGAGCGCACCGGCCGCGAAGTCACGCTCGAATATGTGTTGCTCGCAGACGTCAACGACGCGCCCGAGCACGCGAAGAAGGTCGCCAGCATTTGTAGAAAGATGCGGGCCAACGTGAACCTGATCCTCTACAACCCGGTGCCCGATCTCCCCTATCGTCGCCCGACCGATGCGAGTGCACGCCAGTTCTTAATGACACTGAAAGAAAATGGCGTCAACGCGCACTTGCGACCGAGTCGCGGTTTGGATATCGATAGTGCGTGCGGGCAATTGCGACGTCGCAATGAACAACAGACGCAAGGCAAGTAGACTGCAAGCCGTTCAGGCACGCCGTTGACCTCAACAGCCGCTCTGTTTCTTGAAGCGTCCCTGACGTTCTGATAGGTTGGTTTCTGGCTGCTCCATTTTGACGCGAACAGTCAAGAGACCGGGCCACCCGAATACAACGCTCAGGCGATTATTCCAATCCACTCGAACTGAAAGGCTAACGCCATGACCGCCCCCATTCCACCGGGACACGAAGGTTTGATTCCGCACCTCGTCGTCAACAACGCCATTGAGGCGATGGAATTCTATCGCAAAGCATTCGGCGCCGACGAGATCTGCCGTATGCCCTCACCAGACGGCACCAAACTCATGCACGGCGAAATGAAGATTAACGGAAATGTGTTCTACCTCTGCGACGACTTCCCCGAAATGTGCGGCGGAAAACCGCGGAACCCACTCGCACTTGGCGGCACGCCGATCAACATCCACATGTACGTCGAAGATTGCGATGCGGCCATCGAGAAAGCCGCCAACAATGGCGCTGTCGTGGCAATGCCCGCAGCCGACATGTTTTGGGGCGATCGATACGGCATGGTCAGCGACCCGTACGGACACACATGGTCCTTCGCGACGCACAAGAAAGATATGACCCCCGAAGAGATGGCGCAAGCAGCCAGCAAGGCCTTCGGCTAGGTCCGGCCACCTCAACCAATCATTCAATCAACGCGTCGTCGCGTTTCGACTAATCGAGCTTCGTTTCGGCTTCGGTTGCCCGGATCGCGATGACGCGTTGGTCCGTAAAGGTCTGCCCGAACATGTCGGTCGTTCGCACCTGAATCAGATGACTGCCCAGTGAAGCGTTTTCCGGCAGGTTGGCTGTCCAGATGTGCTCCGACTTGATGATCTTGGGCATCTTGCGGGCGAGATCACCGAGCCGTGCCTCACGCTTTTTCATATCCAGATAGTACGGATCGTCGCGTTCCACCTGCGTCATCGGCATCCATTCGCCGTCTTCGCCCAGGCGCATCTCAACCTTGGACCGCACCGATCCGGCGAACACGTTGACGATGACCTCGGTCTTGCCGGCGTTGGCGGCGGTTACTTCATCGGGTGCGTAGATCGTCATCTGATGGTCGACAGGTCGGCGGGCGGCTTTGAAGCGAATCGAATACGTGTTGCCGTCGAATGTGACGATCGAGTAACCATTGGGAGCGCCGTCGCGCATCGTTGTGTGCGGGATGTTCTCCTCATCGAGTTCACCATTCCACCAACTGCCGCTGGTCGTCGCGTTCACGAAATGATGATGCCCTTCGTGAGCTGCATGGCCGTCTTCATGCGCATGTTCGTGATCGCCGCCGAGGAAGTGATGGTGTTGAACGTGGCGATGGGCGGACATGCTAAACGTGTGGGGTCGCCCTTCCAAGAGCGCCAGGAGTTTGTCGCGATCACCGACACTTCCCAGCGGAATGTGCATCATCATCACGACGAGTCGGTCTTTCGGCACGGTATTCAAATCGTTCTCAACGAATTTCAACTGCGCTTCGCCGATCTCCCCGCGATACCCGCCCTTCTTGCGTTTCAACTGTTCAGCCGTCATCCAAAGCACATCGTCCAATGCGATGAAGTGCACCTTGCCCCAGTTGAAGGCGTAATGTGAAGGGCCGTAAACGCGCTCGTATGTTTCGTCGGAATACTTATCCTCGGACGCATCGAAGTTGATATCGTGATTACCGATCACGCTGTACCAAGGCAATCCGATGTGACCAATCACCTCATTGACCGGCTGAAACAAATCCAGCTTGTTGCCGACAATATCGCCGAGCGATACACCGAATGACGCATCGTATCCGACCAACTCTTCAACAATGTCGTGGGCCAGATAGTACACGTCCTGTTTTGATGCCGGTTGGGGATCACCGAACAGGATTGCACGGAAGCGCTTTGGTTCATTCTGCCGATGCAGCGGAAAATCAATCGAGTCGGGAAGCGGTCCGGTCGGGTCAACGCCGGCGAACTCCAGCGACGGCGAACCGTTTGGCTTGTGCACGTAATAGAAACGCGGCGAGTTTTGTTTGCTGAGCGGCGTCATCCAGCCACTCGGCTTGATGACAAAGATGACCGTATCATCGTCGACCGGAATCACGAATCGACCGCGGCTGTCGGTGACGACGACATCGAGGCCATTGGAAACACTCACCCCACCAATTCCAGGTTCACCTGAATCGCGTTGGCCATTGCAGTTGCGATCATCGAATACAACGCCAACGGCACGCTTGCCTACCTCGCTGCCCTGCCCGTCTGAATTAAAGCCTAACTTTTGATCGCTCGAACAGCCGCCACCTACTCCAATGCCAGCCAACACCACTACAGCCGCGATGATCCGCTTCAATGGTCCGTCCTCCTAAGCGCTTCGGGCGCTTGCACCTATGAACCTCCGCCTCAACGCGAACGGTTCGCCTGATGAGTATTGCGTGCACAAGCCTACTGCGGACCGGTTGGGATTCAAGTTTGGGTTTCATGAAGCCAGTGTTGACTTGCGTGCCCCCAGTATACGGCCGAGCCATGGGTTTCTTAGCGCAATCTTAGCGCTATCCCAACTCAACGACTTGAAATCAAACGACACAGTTGCATTGCAGAACCAGACGGCGAAAACGTTGGAAACAGAGGCAAAACCTGTTCGTATCTACGGCTGATCGGAGTGACCAGTCCTGGCCGTTGGCGGTGGCGATGCCTTGCCGCCGGATTGTGAATTGTGATAGCATGACCATGGTCACGTCGTTGGAGGATCAATCCTGTCGAAGCAAAAATCGGGGCGTTTTGCACCGTCTGGCTCGGCAGCGGTTTGTCTGCGGAAGGACCCGCATCACCCTGATTGAGGAAGCACGATGAATAAGAAGGACGTCAGCTTGAAAGGCACCGTCGCTCTGAAGGATGCGGTGGAACACCTCGAGAACCTCGTCGCCTGTTTGAAGGCGGGCAAGGTGTGCATCCAGAATTGTGCAGACCACGTCACGTTGGAGCCTCAGAAGCAGATCAAACTTGAGGTGTCGGCTGGCCAGAAGGAATCCAAGGAATCGCTTTCTCTCAAGCTGTCGTGGCACAAGGACGCTTCGGAAGACAACGGGCTTGCACTGCGGATCTCGACCGAAGAACCTCCCCAGGCAGAAGACGAAGCCGAGGCAGTGGCAGCCGGCGACGGGTCGGAACCGCACTGAAGGTCAAGTCACGCGGGAAGCTTCAAGCCGAAGGGAACACCGGCTGGTCCGAAAACAACCGGTGACATCGGGCTCGTTCGTCATTTCGCCGGTGGATCGATAAGCTCCGGCATCTTCAATGACGATACTGTTGATGTAGTCGGAGACGATTGTACCAACGCCAGCCGCACGGATTCGGAAAGTGTCCTCGCCCCCGACAATCAAGTGGCTCCTCGCAACCAACGTGCTTGCGACCACGCCCGGATTACAACACCTTCACCCAAGCCATCAGGGACACGCGCTTCTGAAAAGCGCGTCGAATCAATGACCAGACTAAGCACCGAACAACAATCAAACGCCTTTGACCCAACCGACCATCTGGATCTGACCGAGTGGGACGTTGCCACGTATCGCAAACTGATTTCGGAGAAGCTGACGCCGGAACAGATTGAGCGCATCGTGGTGCCGCCGGTGGTTTACCCGAAGCAGAAATCCGTCCTCGCGGTTCACTGGCATCCGGAAATCGTGCCGATGGATCTGATCCGCCGGCGCATCGACGCGACGTTTCCCAATCGCATCGAAGAGTTGGCGATTCCGACCCAGCACAACATCCTGACGACGTTTGACGATTTCACCGGTGTTGAGGTGGACTGTTATGCGCGGGAGTTCAACCGCAAGGTGCAGCTGCTGATTCACTTTGAAAACTCGCGGGTCGCCAGCGCCGATGTCTTCCGGCACATGTTGTCCCACACGTTCAAGTACCGCTCGCGTCAGCTCTTTGACTTCATCGATACGATCATCGATCCAGCATTCGACGAGCATTTTCAAAAAGCCGTTTCGCGCACGGGCGCCACGGACGAAGTCATCCAGTTCGTTAAGCACAACACGCTGCGGCTATTCCAACTGTTTCAAAAGTTCGAATCGGAGACGCCCGCAAGTTCCATCAAGAACAAGCTCTTGACGCATTACTTCGACGCGCTGCGTGACCACTATGACGAGCGGCGGATCGCTCAGGCCAAGGCACTTCTGAAAGCCGTCAAGAAAGTGGTCAAAGCCAACTTCAACCTCGAGTATTTCTACGAGGATCGCGAGGTCATCGAAGAGGTGCGTTCGCTTGGCGGCGGGATCGTCATCCCCCACCCCGAGCAGTTTTGGCCGATCCTCCTCGGTGACTACGACGTCGACGGTTACGAAGTCTGGAACCCGCAGTCGCAGGAATACACCGAGTTTCTGATCAATGTCGTCAACAGGGAGAACAAAGCGCGGGCCAACACGAGTCGCCGCCCGATTCTGATCTTCATGGGCGATGATTGCCACATGGGTGAAAAGGTCAAAGAGCCCAGACACCAGGATTCCGAAAAAGCCGGGCGCGAAATCGGCGTGCAGCATGCATGGGACGATCTGGCGATCCGTAAGAGCCTGATCACCGCCGGCGCCGATCGCCATCTCGTGATCAACGCGTATCGCGAATTATTAACTTCACCTTAACGAAACGTCGCGAGCCAATTCCCGCGATCGACGCTACCATCGCAAAGAATCGAAATGACCCAACAGAAGAACGAATTCAGCCACGAGTCCTTCCAAGACCGCGAGTCCATCGTGCGGTACTTCCATTCGCTCAGCGAGTGCTTCTCGCAGGGCACACTGTCGCTCGCAAGCGATGACGAAGAAATCGCCGTTGACATCCCGGGATTAATTCGGTTCGATGTTCGCGCCAAAACGCGCAGCGACCGCGTGCAGGTGATTTTGAAGATGTCATGGAAGACCGATCGACGCGGCAAAGACCTGCGCGTTCGCCCGGCGGGAGACGAGGAATCGAAGGCATCCAATGCAGATGTTTGAGGGCATCGACAAAAACCTGAGATTCATGGTCGTTGAGGTCGGCAAGCAACTGGACAAGTCGTTCCAGGTCATGCGGCAACCATCCCAGTCCCTGGCGCGCAAAATCTATTCCAGCGACAACTACATCGACACGCTCAAGAGCTACGTCGAAAAAAAGACCATCTCCGGTTTTCGCAACACGCCCGAAATGAATCGCCAGACAGCTGACCGGTTTCGCGCGCTCGTCACGGTGGCCAACAACCTCGAGCGCATCGCCGACTTCTGCGTCAATATCGCCGGGCAAATGGATCACATGAGCAGCCCCGATGTGCTGCAAAACTACGACTACGTGCCCTATCAGAAAATCATCGGCGACGCTGTGGCTCGAATTCCTGAAGCGATCTCCAACAGCGAAGCGTCTCTCGCTTTGAAGATATGCCGCGCGGAATCCAAAACTGATAAGCTCTACGCATCCCATGTCTCGCAGATCAAAGCCGACTTGCGGATGGGTGAAAACACCGACGATCTCGTCGCGTGCCTGTATATCTTCCACTACCTCGAACGAATGGGCGATGCGCTGCAGAACATCGGCGAGGCTGTCCTCTACGCCATCACCGGTGAAAAGCTAAAACTCAGGGAGCACAAAGCCCTCCATGCGGCACTTGGGCAAAAAGATGCCGACGTGTGGAGTCGGGCGTACGACGTGGACTTTCGCTACGAAACCCGTTCGGGCACGAAAATCGGCAAGGTCAAGGATCGGGGCGAAAGCGACGACGACGCCGAGTTGGAAGCGATCTTCAAGAATGGCCGGCGCGATAAGTTGGCGCGGGAACGCAAAAACATCGAGCGTTGGGAAGAGAAGATGCCCGGATTGGCGCCGCGCATCCTCGAATATCGAGAAGGCAATGGCGACGCGGCGCTGCTGCTCGAATATCTGGACGGCATGACCTTCAACGAGATGGTCCTCAATGCCGACAACGCAACGCTCAGGTCGGCACAGAAGTGCATCGCCTCTACGCTGACCACGGCATGGGACCGAACGCTCGAACCCGAACCGATCCATGGCGACTTTCTCGGGCAGTTGGCCGCCCGACTTGGCGACGTGTGGCGCATTCATCCGCAGTTTCGCCGGTTCCCGATTCGCGTCGGTAAACTAAACCTGCAGTCATTCGAAGAGCTTCTAAACACCGCAGCCGAAGCGTCCGAGAGCTTGCTTGCGCCGTTTCGCGTGTTGATCCACGGTGACTTCAACGCCGACAACATCATCGTCAGCCCGCAGGAGTCGCGGGTCCACTTCATCGACCTGTACCGGTCGCGCCCCATGGACTACGTGCAGGACGTGTCGGTCTTTCTCGTTTCCAATTTTAGAATGCCGGTCTTTGATCCCGACATGCGTGGGCGGATTGGCGATGTCATGCTCGACTTCTACCGCTTCGCCAAAGGTTACGCCCAGGACCACAGTGACGACACGTTTGACGCGCGTTTGGCGCTCGGGCTCATCCGGTCGTTTATGACATCCACACGATTCGAGTTGGACGAGGCGTTCGCCAAGACGATGTATCTACGCTCGGCGTACCTGCTGGAGGCGTTCATCACGCACATTGATCGCCCTTGGAACACTTTTGTATTAAACGAAGAAGTGCTGCGGTTCTAGGCGACCCGCACTGCCGGAGAGATACGATGACTCGCATCGGAGTTGTGGGGGTGCCGGAGGGGTGGTCATCGCTGCGCCTCGTCGATGCCGTCAAGAGCAAAACAGATTTTGGTTTGCTGATCGACATGGAACACGTCGTTGTCGATTTGGACGCAGGCACGGCGATGTTTGGCGATGTCGATCTCTGCCAGCTCGACGCGATGATCATCAAGAAAGTCGGCGTCAATTACTCGCCCGACTTGATGGCGCGATTGGCCATGCTGCGTTACATCGGCGGACGCGGCCCAAGAATCTTCTCCCCGCCGGCAAACATCAAACGCGTCATCGATCGCCTAAGCTGCACGGTGTCGTTGCGGGCGGCTGACATCCCCATGCCCACAACCGTCATCACCGAAGACCTCGAACAAGCCGCCAGCGCGGTCAAACGGTTGGGCAAGTGCATCCTCAAACCGCTCTACACCTCCAAAGCGCGCGGGATGATCGTCGTCGAACCCGGTCCGGATTTGATGGAGGACCTCCAAACATTCAAAGCCAGCGGCAATGTCATTCTCTACCTGCAACAGATGATCGACTTGCCGGGAAAAGACCTGGGCCTTGCGTTTCTGGGCGGAGAATTCTGCGGGTGCTATGCCCGCGTTCGCAGCGCCGGTGAATGGAACACCACAACCCATTCCGGCGGCAAGTACAAAGCCCACGAAGCCAGTCCCGAAATCATCGAACTCGCCCGCCGCGCTCAGAAGCCATTCGGTCTCGACTTCACCTGCGTCGATGTTGCTGAAACCGCCGACGGACCGGTCGTGTTCGAAGTCTCCGCATTTGGCGGGTTTCGCGGACTTCTCGAAGCGAATAACTTCGATGCAGCCGACCATTACGCCCAATACGTCCTCAACCAATTGAAAGCCCAATGACCGACAACACCCCGATCCACAACATGCGTATTGACGAAGTCGCGGACCAATGGGCCTCGCAGCATGAAGATGCTGGCCAACTCGATCTGGCGCTCGACACCTGCCTCATCCGCGTACGCTCCAACTCGAAACCGCTCATCGAAGAGCTTCGCGAATATTTCAGCCCGTTCGTCGTGATGACGGAGCAACCGACGATCGTCATCACCGCGATCGAAACCGAACCGCCGACGATCAACGCGGACCTGACGATCAAGGAACCCGATCCCGGCAAGACGAAAATCAAAGAGGAGTTCATCAATATCACCGACGGCCGCATCGTGCGAAAACGTCTGACCGGCATGGTGTTCGCATTCGGCAGCGATACGAACCTGGCGATCGGACCGTGTCTCGCCAATGCCAACCAGGTCGTCAACTTTGTCAACAACCGCTACATCGAATGGCGTTTGCACCGCGAGTCGATGCTCTTTCACGCAGCCGCCGTCGCCTACCAGGGTAAGGGCGTCGCAATCTCCGGATTCTCGGGCAAGGGCAAGAGCACGCTGTCGCTGCACATGATGAGTCGCGGCTGCGATTTCGTCAGCAACGATCGCCTGATGGTCGCGCGCGATGGCGACAATCTCAGCATGTACGGCGTTCCAAAACTCCCGCGCATCAATCCGGGAACCATCGTCAACAACCCCGACCTTTCCACCATGCTCAGCGCCGAAGAAATCGACGCCTTCAACGACATGGACCCCGCGAAACTTTGGAACCTTGAACAAAAATACGACGTCGACCTCGAACGCTGCTACGGGGTGGGCCGGCAACTTTTGAGCCACCCGATGCACACGCTCGTGATTCTCAACTGGACGCACGACGACACGCCAACCGAAGTGCACCGCGTCAACTTACGCGAGCGGTCCGACCTCATGCCGGCATTTATGAAATCCGTGGGGCTGTTCTTCCGATACGACGGCAGTGGCACGATGCCATCCGAAGACCCAGCCGACTACGTGGCGTTGCTGGAAACCTGCAAGGTTCTGGAAGTGCGTGGCGGCGTCAATTTTGACCATGCCGCCGACGCATGCTTGGCACATTCAGACTAACCAACGAGACACGCGGTGACGACCGACGAGATTTACAACGACGACATGCGCGAGGATGACATCCAGGACGAGCCGCGTCCGTTTGTCCCCAGGCGCTGCGTGCGCGTCACGCGGTCGGTCCCGATCCCGAATCCCCTGCACCTCGCCCGCTGCGCCAAGTCGCCCGAGTATGGCCCAAGGATTCTGTTCTTTAGCGGCGGTAGTGCCCTCAATCCGCTCTGCCGCAAACTGATCGACTACACGCACAATTCGATTCACCTGATCACGCCGTTTGACTCCGGTGGAAGTTCGGCGTCGCTGCGGGTGGCGTTTGATATGTTGGCGGTCGGTGATCTGCGCAACCGCCTGATGGCGTTGGCCGACCATTCCGTCATCGGTCAACCGGCGGTCTTCGATCTTTTCGCCCACCGCTTCGATCACGACACGGAACCCGCGAAGCTGCGCGACCAGTTGCAGGGCATCATCGACGGCGTCGATCCGATGATCCGCCAGGTGGTCAATCCGCTGCGAAAACTGATCCGCAATCACCTGCGGTACTTTCTCGAACACGCGCCGGATGACTTTGACCTGCGCGGCGCGAGCATTGGCAATTTGATCCTCGTCGGTGGTTATCTCAACAACGGACGACAAATCGACCCGGTCATTTTCCTGTTTTCGAAATTGGTCGAGGTGCGCGGCATCGTTCGTCCGGTCGTCGGCCGAAGCGCACAACTCGCCGCCCGCCTGCGAAACGGTGAAACCATTTGCGGCCAACATCGCATCACCGGAAAGGAAGTCGCCCCATTGGGCGAGCCGATCGAGAGCATTCACCTGGTCGATGATTGCGATTCGGCTGAGCTGAAAACGGTGGTCGCGCGGCAGAAGGTGCTGGACTTAATCGCCAGCGCCGAGTTGATCTGCTATCCGATGGGCAGTTTCTTTACGAGCGTGCTCGCGAACCTTTTGCCCGAGGGCATCTGCGCAGCGATTGCGGCCAACGATTGCCCGAAAATCTATATCCCCAACACCGGCGTCGACCCCGAGTTGACCGGTATCACCGTCGAAGCAAGCGTGCAGAAACTGATCGAGCAATTGCAGAAGCCGTCCGGTGCGGATGTCGAATCGCTGCTGAATTTCGTATTGCTCGACAACGCCGGCAGCCCCTATCCAACGCAGCCGAACACCAAGGCGATCCGATCGCAAGGGGTCGAAGTCATCACCGCCCCGCTGCTGACGCAACCGGAATCAACGCAACTCGACCCGGATGGCCTGTTGGAGACGCTGCTTTCGTTAACGTAAGAATCGTTCGCGGTGAATCAGTCAAGGTCGGGTGGCAAACGATCGATAAAGGTCATAGGATGCAGCACTGCCCAGTAGCATGGGCACTATCGTTTAAGTCCAGTCGTCTTAGTTGATGCTGGCTTATGAGTTGTTGTCTTAGTTGACTGCCCCAAGCGGGCCCGGAAACGGAGTGATTCAAACATGTCGAAGAAAGTGCGCAAAGCCATCGAAACCCTCCAGGAACTTTCCCCGAAACTGAACGACACGACGTCGGCGGCCAACGACACGGTCGCGAAAGTCGAAGCATTTCTCAACGATCAATGCAGCATCGGTCTGCCGTGTTGGATACTAGCAGAACGCATTGGATCGAAAGAAGCGCCCTCAGAGCAGCACATCTGGCTGGGGTACGACCGGGCGGATGGCAAATTTCGCGTCGTCGTCGAGCAATTGATTCGCCACGAAGACCAGGAAGAGCACACCGGCCCGAAACCGTGGGCGTCTTGCTCGCGCGACCTGAAGCTCAACACCCTCCCGAAGTTGCCAAAACTCCTCGAAGCCATCGCCGAAGAAGCCTGCAAGATGGCCGAGAAGAACGACACGGCCATCTCGGCGATCGAAACCATACTCACCGCGATGAGCGAAGAGAAAGATGGCGACGGCAAGGGTGAAGACAAGGATAAGAAGAAACTGAAGATCAGCGCCGAACAGCCGAAGGCCGAAGAAACCGCCAACGCCACGTAGGCGGTTGCGCCGCTCAGCCGGTCGTTCGAGCGGAGGGGTTTCGGACTACGACCAACTGGGCCACATGATCCACAAAACCACATGGGTCGCGATCAGCGCTCCGCAGATCACCATGGACCGATTCAAGCGGAAGCGCTGTATCGCGGCCAGTGCAATCCAACCGGCAAGAAGTGCGAAACTGGCTTGCCCCGCTGCCGTCCAAAGCGCGTGGGCGTACAGTTTGTCAGGTCCCCAGCTTGAAGTATCGGGGCGCATCGCAATCCCGACCACCGCCATTAAGCAATTGGTCAAGGTCAACACGAGCAGCAGGTGATAAGGGTGTCGCTTTACAACCACAATGCGTCGCCCTTTATGAATCATCTCAGCGGCAGTTTATTGGACTCGATCATCGACTAAGCGACTTCGTTTTGCCAGCAATGATTTGGACATGCTTTTGCGACGGGTTTCGCCGCTAAGAGGGTTGAGCCCGTTTGCGGGCGTCGATATGATGGACGCTTGAGCAGGGATTTTGTTTCCTGCGGTTTGTTGCCAATCTTTCTACGCCGAATCACGGGCGAAGTCCCGTGACCCCGCCGGTTAGTGCGACGGTGCCACGGACTTTGATGGCACTGAATCTGCAGAATCGAAAATCCACCGTTGATCGAAACGCGTTGCGCTCGCCGTTTGCGTCATGCGCGGTTCGATCAAGGCAGGGGAATTCATCCGCCTTTGAAAAAGGTCATCTCATGTTTCGCCATCCGTTTCTCGCAGTCGTCTTAATCGGTCTAATCTTATTTGGAAATTCAAGGGCGTCGGCTGACACCTGGACCAACTATGCCGACATCGGTCCAACGCTGCTGGCCTACGAATCAACGTATCCAACGCTTTGCAAGCGATACAACCTCGGGCAGAGCGTTCAGGGACGCGACATCTGGGCGCTGCGCATCTCTGACAACATGCCGACAGAAGAAGACGAGCCCGAATTCAAATACGTCTCGACCATGCACGGTGACGAGATCGTCGGCACGAAGATGTGCATGATGCTCATCGACTATCTCCTCACCAACTACGGCACCGATGCGCAGGCGACCAACATCATCGACGAAGTTGACTTGTGGATCGTCCCGCTGATGAACCCGGACGGCTACGACAAGGCCTCGCGCACCCGCGGAAACGCCAACGGTGTCGACCTCAACCGCGACTTCCCAGACTTGGGCGATCCCAATACGACATCGGGCCGCCAGGCTGAGACGGCCGTCATCATGAACTGGAGCGCCCTGCATACCTTCACCGCGTCGGCCAACCTGCACGGCGGCGCGCTCGTCGCCAACTATCCGTTCGACAACGAAGACACCGGGTCGCGCTATGCCGACGATGACCTGCTTCTGATCTGGATGTCTGAAGAATATACGCAGCACAATCTGCCGATGTGGAATGGCGACTGGTACCATGGACGCACCAACGGCGCCGACTGGTACATTGTCCACGGTTGCATGCAGGATTGGAATTACCACTTCATGGGCGACAAGGAAATCACGCTTGAACTGGGGGACGTCAAGGAACCGCCCGCATCGCAAATCCCACAGTTCTGGGCGGACAACCGCGTGGCGATGATGTCTTACATCGAAACGTCACTCGTCGGCGTTCGCGGACTCGTCACCGATGGCGTCAGCGGACTGCCCGTCGCAGCCACGATCCGCGTGGATGGGCGCAGCTTCAACGATGTGTACTCAGACCCCGACATCGGCGACTATCACCGTCTGATCGAACCGGGAACGTACAACTTGTCGTTCGAAGCAGTTGGATACGATCCAATCACCGTCAGCAATATTCCCGTGCTTTCAGGCGATGCCACGCGGCAGGATGTTCAGATGTACACACCGCCGACGCTCGGTTTCCCCAACGGTGGCGAAGAGTTGAAGATCGGTTTGACCGATGCGGTTGCGTGGGCGGGCAACACGGTCGCCCAATATCAGGTGCAATACACCGACAATGCCGACGCCCTCCAGGTAACAGGCGACGGTTTCGAAAGCGGTTCGCTTACACCCGAATACACAACTGGCGGCAGCGCTTCATGGAGCGTGACCAGCGGATCGACCCACAGCGGAACGTTCGCAGCCCAAGCCGGTAACACCACGCACAACCAGGTCACATGGATGACCCGCACCGTCAATGGCGGCGACATGAGTTTCTGGTATCGCGTCAGTTCCGAAGACACATACGATTTCTTCAATTTCTACGTTGACGGCGTCCGCGTCGTGCACGTGTCGGGTAATGGCAGTTGGACACAGTACGCCACCACGCTCTCTGCCGGTTCGCACGAACTCAAATGGGAGTACACCAAAGACGTCAGCGTCAGCAGCTACAGCGATACCGCCTGGATCGACGACCTTCAGATCACCGACGACGGCACGGTTTGGACGGACGTCATCGCGTTGACGCCAGCTGGCGTTTCATCGACCCCTTGGACGCCGCCCTACCTTGGCGTGGATTATAAAGTCCGCGTGCGTGCGGTGTATGACAGCGGGACGACCTTTGGCCAATGGGACGTCAGTGATGCGACGTTCTCCGTGGTGCCGACTCAGGGCGACGGCGACTTTTCAGACAATGGCACGGTTGACTTGTTCGACTTTGCATCGTTCCAGCAGTGCTTCGGCGTGAACCCGCTGACGGCGGGTTGTGCCCCTGGCGATCTCGATGGAAACGGCGTCGTAGAAGTACAAGATCTCGATGACTTCGTCTCGCAGATGTAAGAGCGAGCGATTCTTGAAAGAAGTGAGAAAGACAATGATTGCAAGACGATTGGTTTTGGGCGCGTTGCTCGTAACTTTTTGCACGATGCCTGCGCTGGCGGACGATGGGACTGAATCAGGCGCCCGGCAGTTTCAGATCGCGGTAATGAAAGGCGATCTCGGTACGGTCAAGTCGATGTTGGCTGACTCGCCTGACTTGCTCCAGTCCACGACAAAGCTTGGCGGGTCCCCGCTGCACGCGGTCGCGATCACCAACCATGTGGATGTTGCTGCGTACCTGCTGGAATCGGGCGCTGACGTTGATGCGATGGATGCGAAGGGCCGAACACCACTGCATGCAGCCGCTTTGTATCAACGCGATGGCATGATCGCGTCGTTGTTGGCAGCGGGCGCGGATGTCAATGCATCGTCCATGTCCGGCGAGACCCCATTGCACGAAGCGCTGACGCAGCACTTCAAGGCCAAATCCGTTTCCGCGAAGAAGGGTAGCGCGCCGACAGATGCACAGTCTGCCGTTGTTGCCCTTCTGTTGGGGGCGCGGGCAGACGCAAACGCCAAAGACGAAGGTCAGCACACGCCGCTGCACCTGGCGGCGATGAATGCAAGCGCAAAAACCGTCGGATTGCTGCTTAATGCCGGCGCAACGCTTGAGGCTTCAGACGCCAAGGAAAACACACCGCTTCACAGTGCCGCGCAGGCTGATAACGCCGATGCCATCGACCTTCTCATCAAGGAAGGCGCCAGCCTGTCAGCCGTCAATCACGATGGAAACACGCCGCTGCACGTCGCGGCTCAACGCTTCCGTCCCGGAGCCTGCAAGCAGCTCATCGACGCGGGCGCCGACTTCAACGCCGTAAACGGGGCGGGGCTGACGCCGTTGCTCATTGCCGCCGCGGCCGAAAAAGATGCTCAAGAGATTGACGCACTTTTGGTCAAGGTGGCCGACGTCTTGATCAGCGCCGGAGCCGATGCGGATCGAACCACGCCAGAAGGCAAGACGGCTGCACAGATCGCAACCGAAAAAGGACATGCAAAGTTGGCAACCCGGTTGCAGAAAACAGGTTAACCGATGATGCCGCGGCGTCGCGACTGATAGTCCCAGACGACGTATCGCTCGAGTTCCTGCCCAGCCACAAAAAACACGCGCCCCGACGTCGACTCGGCCAACCGATGGGCGAAGCGTACATCGTCTTCATTCTGCGCCCATGTGCTTAACAGAAAAATGTTGATCACGATCCCCTGCTCCTTGCAAAGCAATCCTTCGCGCATGGTGAATTCCTCGGTGCGCGGATCGGGCGGATAGAGCAGAAACAGCTTCTCGTCTTCGTAGTGCGCGGTGGGCAGACCGTCGGTGATCAAAATGATCTGCCGGTTGGGCGTGTCCTGAACTTGCAGCATCTGCCGCGCGAGGCGCAGACCATGCTGAATGTTGGTGAAATGCGGCGGGATGAACTGTTCGCTGATCCGCTCATCGCTCATGTCGGCCACCAACCGCACCACCGGCTCGCGAATGGTGACGGGCTTGGGCATCAGTTCGATCACTTCGCCAACGCTGCGCCGCTTCGGCAGTGACGCGATCTCGACAAAATCAACGAAATCACCGGGATATTCCGAACGAATCAACCCGTGCAGCGCGAGGGCCATCCGCTTAACGTTGATGTAAAGTCCGCCCCACTGCATCGACCCGCTCATGTCCATGCACACGGTCGTCGCGCACTTGGGGTTGTTTCGCGTCTCGTGAATTTCGATGTCGCGCGGCGTCAACCGGACCGGTTCCTTCCCGCCGCTTCGCACCATGGCGTTGATGACCGACGTGGTCACATCCATGTTGGCCAGCGAGTCGCCGTACTGATACGGTTTGGTTCGCTGCTGTTCGACGGCCCCGTCACCGGTGATGTTATCGTTGTGCCGACCGGACTTGGCCGCAGACAGATCAGCGAAAATGCTGTCGAGCAGTTTGGACTGAAACAATCGATAGGCCTTGGGCGTCAGTTGAAAGTGCCCCTGATCGTTAAGCAGTCCCTGCTGCTCTGCCGCGGCTTCCACCATTTGCCGGACCTGCTCGGCCATCCGCTCCAAGTCGGCGATCTGCTGCTCTTCTGCGAATTCTGCGAGCGCCTCCAAATCGATGATGTGCACCTTGGCGTTCTTCGCTGCTTCTTCCAATTGACGCAGCAATTCATCGATGCGTTCGAGTTCGTCCTTGATGTCGATTGCCTTGGGCACGTCCATCGATTCGCGTCCGGTGAACGTATATTTGTCGTCGAGGTGCTCCACTTCAAAGCGATCCTGCAGCCGCTGAATCACCTGCAATAGTCCGCGGGCAAACGCACTGTCCTCGTTGGTGCGATACCACAACCGCTCCAGATCCATCAGGTGCTCATCGCGTATCGCAGCATCGTACGCATCGCGAAGCACTTTTGGCGGTTTGTTTGAAGTCGCCGCTTCCTTAAACGCGCCGGCCGCATCATTCAAAGCGCCTTGAGTCTCATACGTCGCGAGGATTTTGCGCTTCCGCTCCTTGAGCATGGCGATCAACGATTCGATGCTCGGTCCCAACCCTTTGATTTGCGATGGATCGATGCGTACGGCGTTGGCCAGTTGTTCGGGCGTCAGGCTGCGCGAATTGCCATACGCAAGCATATGCTCAAACGCGGGCGACACCATGTCCGGCGCCTCCTGCGTCGGATGCGGAAATCGCACCGGATCATATTTTCGGTAGGTGTGAATGATCCCACCGGCTTGTCGCTTCTTCATCGCCGCTTACCGCCAGTTCGAACCCAAATCTACGTCTCGTACGTGATCGTTCCGTGACGCTGCGTGCGCGAAATCTTCTCGCCTGCATACAAACCCGCCAGCACAAACTCAACACAACTCGCCCGCATCGCAGGATCGTCTGCCGGGTTGATCTCAAACGCCTTTTCCCATGCTGGCGGCACGCGCTTCAACCGTTCGGCATACTCGGCAGAAGGCAGCATCGACCCCACCTGCACCTGCACACCCTTGCCGAACACGTCGGCGATCTCTTCCAACCCATGCTTGTCGGCGTATTCTTCAAACACCGTCTTGATCGCTTCAAGCTGAGCGGCTTCTAAAATCTGATCCTCGCTCATCTGATGACTGCTCATCAAATCGATCTCAAGCTTACCCATCGAGGACGCGTGCAGGTGACCGAGATCACTGATTCGTGGAACCGCGTGGGCCTCGCCCAACACAGCGCATCGACGCCGGGCGGCTGCAACCATGCTGCGGTAATTCGCGATCGAAAAACGCGCACTGACCCCCGACCGATGATCGACGTACGGCGAGCGACGCAATTCAATCGTGATCTGTTCGCAGATTTCCTTCATGAACAGCGGAACGCGAACCGGAAAACGCCCGTCATCGCAAGGGCCGGCTTCCTGCTCCATGATCTCGACGCCATAGTGTCGCTCACGCGGATAGTGCGTGCGGATGATGGACCCGATGCGATCTTTAAGCTGCGGAATCACCTTGCCGCTGCGGTTGTAGGTGGCAGGGTTGGCCGAAAACAGAATGAAGATATCCAGATCAAACCGCACCGGATACCCGCGAATCTGCACGTCGCGCTCTTCGAGAATGTTGAACATTCCGACCTGCACCAGCTCATCGAGTTCGGGCACTTCGTTCATCGCGAAGATGCCCCGGTTCATGCGCGGGATCAGACCGAAGTGCAGCGACTCCTCAGCCGACAAACTTGTACCCGCGGCTAGCTTACCCGGATCGATTTCACCGATGACGTCGGCGAATTTCGTTCCAGGCGCGAGTCGCTCGACGTAACGTTCGCTGCGGGGCCACCATTCGATCGGCGTCTCATCTCCTTCGCGGGCGATGCGTTCGATGCCGTAGCGCGTGATCGGTTGAAATGGGTCTTCATGAAGTTCGCTGCCGGCGATATACGGAACATACGGGTCGAGCAGGTCGGCCAACTGCCGCATGAGACGACTCTTGGCCTGCCCCTTCTCGCCCATGAACAAGATGTCATGCTTCGCCAACAACGCTGTGCACAACTCCGGGATGACCGTGTCTTCGTACCCGACCAAGCCCGGAAAGAGCGTATCGCCAGCCGCCAACTTCTCGAGCAGATTGTCGTGAATCTCCTGCTTGATCGATTTGGACTGCCAACCAGCGGCTTTGAGATCACCGAGAACACATGGATGGGGTGGATGGATGCTTTTCATGCCCGGATTGTAGTGCCAACAC